>CAZHQP010000088.1:0-9572 GCA_964534735.1 uncultured Roseivirgaceae bacterium | reverse complement strand
CGTGCCGAGGGTTTAAAGAAAATCAAGAAGATGGCTGAAAGCATTGCTGAAGGAATGGGCGGAAAATGTGAGGTAGAGATCTCACACGGATACCCGTATCTTGAAAACAATCCGCTCCTTACCCGCAGAATCAGAAAAGCTGCCGAAGAATATGTAGGGAAGGAAAATGTAGTAGATATTGATATCACATTAGGTTCGGAAGATTTTGCTTTTTATTCACAGGTAATTCCGGCAGCCTTCTACCGGTTAGGGACGCGCAACGATGCGAAAGGAATAACTTCCTACGTGCATACTTCGACTTTCGATATTGATGAGGATTCGTTATCTATTTCAACCGGATTGATGGCCTGGATGGCGATTCAGGAATTAAATTCCTAAACACGTACAAAATCGGACATCAATTCTCCGTATTAAATTATTGTTAACTTCCGGGGCAGGTAGCGCGGTTAGGCTATCTTTGTTATTCGTTGGAACCCGTCACGCCCATACCGTCTGAAATTCAGCCCCGCACGAGCAATCTCAAAACTGTACTGTACATTATTGGTACGCTCGTACTGTTCGTATTTGCTCTTGATCTGATGGTATCCTCGCTGCAGCACATTGGCAAGTCGGCTGCAGAAACAATCATCCAGGCAACCTCTAACCCGTTTACCGCCCTATTCATTGGATTATTGATTACAGCCATGATTCAGAGCAGCTCAACAACTACCGCATTGGTTGTTGCATTAGTTGCTTCCGGATCGATTACCCTGGAAAGCGGCATTCCGATTATGATGGGCGCGAATGTAGGCACAACCATTACCAGTACGATTGTTTCGTTAGGCTTTATCAACAAAAAGAAAGAATTCAGAAGAGCTGCTGCAGCGGGCACTTATGATGGTTTTTTTAACATCCTGATTATTGTTATCCTCTTCCCGCTGGAATACTACTATGGTTTTTTATCAGGGATTTCACAATGGATTGCAGGCTACTTCTTTCATCCTCCTGCCATTCCGGTAGAAACTTCTTTTTCCTCAAAATGGTATATGTTCGGGCCGGTTGTTGAATGGCTTGGCAACACCATTCCGAGCGGGTTTCTGCTTGCTTTACTTTCATTCATTTTGCTGTTTGTATCAATTCTGATTTTCAGGAAATTGATTTCCGGGTTACTGCTGGCCAGTTCACCGGAACGTTTCAGCAGGTTCTTTTTTAAAAATGCATGGAAATCATTCTTCTGGGGAACTGTTACAACCGCTGCTATTCGCTCAAGTACCATTACAATATCAGTTGTTGTACCCATTGTTGCGCAACGAATTGTTTCTTTGCGAAAGGCTGCACCATTTATTCTTGGAGCTAATATTGGCACTACCATTACTGCGTTCATTGCTGCATTTTTTAATGCTAACACAGCGGGGGCAATCAGTATTGCCATTGCTCATTTTCTGTTCAACTTTATCGGAGTATTAATTTTCTACCCGGTTCCAATTCTTCGCAGAATACCGATGGAGCTTGCTAACCGGTTAGGAAAATTAACCCTTAAGTACCGGCTTGCTGTATTCGTTTACATTCTGATGATTTTCTTCTTTATTCCTTTTTCATTGATCTACTTTAATAAAGATTCCATTCAGATCACGGAAGCTACATATCAAAAGAAAAATGTTGCGGAAAATACAACGACAAACTATAAGCTCGCGTCCAAGATCCAGACATGGAATAAAACGGGGCAGGTACTTCAGTATAATGATCCGGACGAAGAAGCCTCAATAATCTTTCCGGTTTATTTGAAAAACAACATCCTTTTCATCAATAATGAAATGTACCTGTTTAACGCACCCGGCTTTTGCTGGGATGGTGAATCGGGCGATAAGAAGTACAAGATGTGCATAGATAAAATTATCCCTTCCCTGCACCTGGGTGATCTGGAGTTTGATTCAGTCTATGTTTTTTCACAGAAATTCTACAACGAAACAGACTCCGTCAGCACAGAAATTTACATGAGCAAGCTCCACCCGCTTTTCCTGAAGCGGACACGCAGTGCACATGGACAATTAATTGAAACAGAAGAAATAACCGGTTTCGTTAAAAACTAACCGTTCCTGCATTTTTAAGCAGTTTACCACCTGCCCCGTCCGGTTTATTTTTATGATCTTTGGCTATATTGCACGTAGCATATGATCAAAGAAACACTATTGAAATTGCTCAAGCTTGACGGCCTGATGAGCAGCTTGACCGGCTATTTCGAAGGGCGGATTGAGCTGATGAAATATGAAATAAAGGAAGATCTGGCCCGAAGTCTGGCAAAGGTTTCGATCCTGATTTTGGCAGCCGTGCTTTTCATGTTTTTTCTCATTTTTGTGAGTGTTGCGGTAGCCTTCAAGCTCAGTGAATCGATGGGCACCTTCAGCGGTTTTGGCATAGTTGCTGCCTTCTACCTGGCGCTGGTTGTTAGTATAGTTTTATTTCGTAATGCCATCAGTAAAAGACTCGAAAAGAAATTGAAGAACGTAATCATTCAGAAGTAATGGAACTCATGAATACAGACGACCCAATCAAAAGTGAATTGCTGATGAGAACTGCACGACACCGAGAAGAGCTTGAAGACGAAACGCGGGCAATTGCCGAACGGACTGAAAAAATAATTACAAACGCAATTGTGATCGGTGGAGCACTGGCGCTTACGTATTTTTTATATACACAGTTTTCAGGCTATAAAAAGAAAAAAGCAAAAAAGAAACAAGCTGTTGAAACCGAAAATGATGAAGAGGAAGAAGAAACATCATTATCGGGTAGTATCCTTTCACAAGTGGGCACCGCACTGGTAAGTCAGGGCGGAGTGTTATTGTTAAGTCTCGCAAAAGAAAAGCTTGCTGAATACCTGCGTGCGCAGGCCGACAAAGAAAAGTAGTCATGAAAATTCTCGAAACATTAGCTGATCGTTCACGCAAAGGAAAAAAATCGATCGCTGTGCTGGTTGATCCGGACAAAGTAACGGATGCAGGGCAGCTTCAGCATTTGATTAATCTGGCAAGCGAGAATCTGGTGGATTTCTTTTTAGTTGGCGGCAGCCTGGTAACCACTACCAATATGTCGGAAGTAGTGAAGCAGATCAAGGATAATGTTTCGATACCGGTAATTCTATTTCCGGGTAATTCAATGCAGATTGAGCCAGCAGCTGATGCATTGTTATTCCTGTCGCTTATATCAGGAAGAAATCCTGAATTGCTGATTGGCCAGCATGTAATTGCAGCGCCCATCATCCGCAATACGAAGCTTGAAATTATTCCAACGGGATACATGCTGATTAATTCAGGCAAAACAACTTCCGTTGCATACATCAGTAACACTACTCCTATTCCGGATGATAAATACTCATTGGCAGCGTGTACTGCAATGGCCGGAGAAATGCTTGGGCTACAGGCAATATACATGGATGCCGGCAGTGGCGCTGAAAAGGAAATTAGCGCACGTATGATCACTACGGTTAAAAAATCGATCAACGTTCCGCTTATTATTGGCGGAGGAATCAATACCAAACAAAAAGCTTTTGCTGCCCTGGAGGCTGGTGCAGATATGATTGTAATTGGCAACGCACTCGAAAAGCACCCAAATCTTCTGATTGAAATCTCAGAAAAGGTTTATGAGTGGAATCAGGGTGTAGGCACCAAATAATTCAGCATTTTCGATAAATGTTAACGGGTTGTTAAATCAACCTGTACCCCGCCTTTTTACCGTATTTTTACCGTGTGAAAAGCTCTACCATTCGCTTTATCGTTGTTTTGGCCACCCTTTCCATCGTTGGAATCACCATCACACAGGTGTATTGGGTAAGACGTGCATTTGACTTGAAAGAGGATGAATTTGAACGAAATGTAAATACTGCGCTATTAAACGTTGCGCAACAGATCTACTCTTTTAGTGATACGCAAGCCCCCGTGCATAGTCCGGTGAAACAGCTCTCCACCAACTATTTTGTTGTGATGGTAAACAGCCAGATTGATGCAAATCTGCTGGAATATATGCTCCGTCTGGAATTTGAGAAACGAAAAATCCAGGCCGACTTTGAATATGGCATCTACGATTGCACGAATGAGAAGATGATGTACGGAAATTATGTGCAGATCAATGATGCTAAAACCAAAACCGAAATCAGTAAAAATCTTCCTAAGTGGAACACGCAGGGATACTATTTTGGAGTCCAGTTCCCAAATCGTGAGGCACAGATTTTAAATCAAATGGGTATCTGGTCATTTTCATCCATCGTATTGCTATTGGTAATCGTGTTTTTTGCCTACACGCTCTTTGTAATCCTTAAGCAAAAAAGACTGTCTGAAATTCAGAAAGATTTCATCAATAACATGACGCATGAGTTTAAAACTCCGATTGCAACAATTGCGGTATCAACTGAAGTTCTTAAAAGCGCTGACATTTCCCGACAGCCGGAGCGGTTATTGAATTACGCTACCATCATTGAAAATGAAAACACGCGCCTGAAGCATCATGTTGAACGCGTTCTGCAGATGGCCAAGCTTGATAAAGAAAGCATTGAGCTTAAAAAAGAACCGGTTAACGTGCACGATGTTGTTCAGGAAGTTGTGCGCGGCATGCAAGGCGCCTTACTAGACAAGCACGTAACTGTTGAATTGAATCTGACGGCTGAACAACCGGTTATCCAGGCTGACAAGCTTCATCTTACCAATGTTATCTATAACCTGCTGGATAATGCGATCAAGTACTCCGCTGAAAACCCGCAGGTAAACATTTCCGTTAAACAAAGTGATAAATCAATTTTACTGGAGGTGCAAGACAACGGAATTGGCGTTAAAGAAGATGATCAGAAAAAGATTTTTCAAAAGTTCTTCCGGGTATCAACCGGCAATGTCCATAATGTAAAAGGATTTGGGTTAGGCCTGAATTATGTAAAGCAGATTGTTGAAGTACATCGCGGAAAGATTACTATAAAAAGCCGTTTAGGCGAAGGCTGTACTTTCAGAATTTATCTTCCCATATGAGCAAGCCAAAAATCTTACTGGTAGAAGACGACCCAAGTTTGGGCTTTGTTGTAAAAGACAATCTTCTGCTGAAAGGATACGATGTAACACTTTGCAGGGATGGGGAAGAAGGCGAACAGCGATTTCTCACCGATGCGTTTCAGCTTTGCATTCTGGATGTAATGTTGCCAAAGAAAGACGGGTTTTCACTTGCCCGCTCAATCCGCAAGGAAAATACTGACGTACCGATCCTGTTTCTGACAGCCAAGGCCATGACGGAAGATAAGCTTGACGGGTTCAGCACAGGCGCAGATGATTATATAACCAAGCCCTTTAGCCTGGAAGAGCTCTACTGCAGAATTGAGGTTTTTCTCAAGAGAAGCAATTCTTCATCCGCAAATGGAAACATTGATTCTTTTTCGATTGGCGCATACGAATTTGATGCTGCGAATTTTACATTAAAGCATAAAAAAGAAGAACGCATATTAACATCACGTGAAGCCGAAATTCTCAAGCAGCTTTATATGCATCGCGATCGCGTACTGAAACGCGAAGAAATTCTCATGGCTGTTTGGGGGAATGACGATTATTTTCTTGGCCGAAGCCTGGATGTGTTTATTTCCAAGATCAGAAAGTATTTAAAAGAGGATCCCAATGTCCAGATTACTAACTTCCACGGAGTTGGATTTAAGCTGGAAACGCCTAATTCATAATTTCCTTCAATACCTGAATCGACCTGATCTCACCCAGCAATTCAATATGAAGTGTATAAAACCTGAGAATAGCCTCTAACAGGTTTCTGCGCTGCGCGTTTGTGATGGGAATTGATTCTGTATAATCTGCTGTCAGAAGTTTCTTCAAAATCTCTTCTTCCTCACGATCAAGCATTCTCACGCCCAGAATTTCGTCAGCCTGATGCGCTCCAAAACCTAAAAACCGACTAAGCTTAATCAAAAAGATCAAATGAAAGTTCTCGATATTATCTTCCTGATGATCTAACAATACCAGTGAGTTCAGCAGAAACTCAAAAATTTCGCTTGCATGACTTTCGTCTTTTACGGCCTTGTTCAGGATTTCGTTGATGAACATCGCTAATGAAGATTTGCGGATGTCAGTCGATAGGGTTTGATACTGATGCAGGCATTTAATTTCTTTGATCCGTTTAATGCTTGCATTCTCTTTATAGTATACAACCAGGTCGAGCAGTGTTAACGGTTGATACAATGCTATTTTTCCCTTTGCACTTTTGCTGCGCACTCCATTAACGATATAAGTCTGAATTCCGAAAAGCTCGGTGAAGATGGTCACAATAATGGACGAGTCTGCGTATTTTGTAAATCTGAAAACGATGCCGCGCGTTTTGTGTAACATGGGCTAATTCACCACGGCAATCTTGCCTACCATACTTTCTGTGCCATCCTGAGCGATGCAAAATACCAGGTACATTCCGGTAGCAGCGCGGCTGCCGTTATAATCCCGAACGTTCCAGGATGCAGAGCCTCCATTGGCTTTCGTTTGCCAGATCAGCTTTCCGGATACATCCGTGATCTTTACAATGGCATCGGTAACCAAACCAGAAATTCCAACCTGGCCATTAAATTGATTAGTTACAGGATTTGGAAAAATTTTGACTTTGCTGAATGCAGCTTCTCCTTCTGTAGCATCCGAACGAAATGAAGCAATACCTGCATCGGTCATTAAAAATAATTCGCCTGTCTGACTATTGATCTCAAGATCAATAATTTTCTTTGAAAGCAAAGGACTGTTCTGTTCATTAAAATTATAGATCTGTTCCTCACCGAACGGATTAAATAGCCAGACACCGTTTTCCGTACCTATCCATTTCCGGTTTCCGCCATCTATTTCAATGGCTGTTACTTTCTCATCACGAAGCAAATAACTGTTGCCAAAAAAAGGTTTAATGGCATTAACATTCGGACTAAAAACCCGGGCAGGATCAGGAAAATAAGCAACTCCCTTTGCCGTACCTACCCAAACAAATCCATCGCGATCTGTTGCAATTGAATAAACCAGCTCATTCGGCAGGCCTCCGAAATCCTTGACATCATTTAAGTAAACGCTTTTATTGGCCGATCTGTCAAACACCAAAATACCTCCGCCATTGGCGGGGTTAAGGATCATCCATACATTTCCCAGATAGTCGACTGCAATGTTTGTCGGGAATCGCGCTGCCGATGTAAATGGAAAAGAGAACGACTCCCAGGTATTATCATTTTTTAATAAATGCAATGGCTTTGTTGCACCTGCGTTGGCTACCCAAACGCCTGCTGCCGATTCCGCAATGGCAGTAATTCTAACATTTTCACCTGCCGTAACATTCTCAAGCGGACTATTCGTTTCATCATACGTTATAGTTGTTGATCCATCCCTAACCTGAAGTCCATAACCGCATGAAGAAACATAACGCTTTGTACCTGATACATAGCCCGTAAGATCATGATCCATTACGTCCTGATCAGTTTTCCATAATCCGTTTGAAAAATGATTCAGATACTCCTGTTTGCCAAGCGGAACTAACGAACCATTGAATCCCCCCGATACGGCAGACATTGTATTATTTGAATATTTCAATCTCAAGCCTCCTGAAAATGAGGGGCCGTTTGCAACATAGATTTCAAAAGCTCCGGTTTGATCGGATATAAGTCCGCTTTTGCTATCTCCAATCCAAAGTTTATTTAACTCATCCAAAACAGCCATTGCCGGATCGCTGATTTTATCTGAAGTGATCTGTGACACAACGTCTGTTACGCTGACACTATAAAGAGAATTTCCTGTTGTGACTAACAATGAAGTTCCGGAAGTCAGGTTCCTGTATTGTAGTGCCTGAATATATGGCTGAATTGTCCACACATAATTTTCGTATTGATAAATCCCGGATCCATTAACAGCAACGTAAACATGATCATTAAAAGTTGTAATTGACTGTATGTTACCATTCAATGCACCTGTTGAAAATCTTTTCCAGTTGTTATAATCGAGCAGGTTATCATTTATGTTGCCCGCCAGTACGCCCTTTTCAGTTGCTAAAAAAATGCTGTCATTACGAAATGTGCTTTGATTAATACGAATACCCGTCCCCCCCCGGACCAATATCTCGCCAGGTCTCTTTAATTGCGAGTTGCGCAAGATCAAATACGACAACACCGAAGTCAGTTGACAGGTATGCCAAACTTCCATTGATCAAGATGTGGTTGATTCTTTTTGAGCCGGAAATTGTTGTTGTATTCCTGAGGGTGTTGAAATTGATAATTTCCGAGCCTTTAATAAAATCTATGTTTCCATCGGCATACGTGACTATCAACTGTTCACGAAGTTGATCAAAGGCAATTTGTGTGATGTTGATGCTGCTTAATCCGTCAAGCCTGGTAATTGCTGAAATGCTGTTATCAGATCTGTCGAAGACCATAATACCATTATCCGCTGCTCCGAAAACTTTGGATGGAGTTACCGAAACAGCGTGAATATCAGTATACGAAATATGCAAACGCCATGTACCGAGTGGAATATCTTGTGCATAGACCATGGAACATAGACCATGAAGAATGACCAAGACATAAAGTAGACTAAGTTTTTTCACTGCTCTTTTTTGCGATTACTCATCCCCTCGATAAAGCTCTTGCGGCTGCGAGCCTCATATTGATTGCGTTCACCCAGCATAACCTGCTCACTATTGTCTGAAAGTCGGAATGAAAACGAAGCCATTTCTCCGGTATCTGTGCAGATCGCATGAACCTTTGTAACAAACTCGGCCACTGCTAATAAGTTGGGCATTGGTCCGAAAGGCTTTCCTTCAAAATCCATGTCTAAACCCGCAACAACAACCCGCTTACCGCTATTGGCCAGTGTATTACATACATCAACGATGGCCTCATCAAAGAATTGCGCTTCGTCTATTCCTACTACATCACAGTCTCCCGCAAGCAATAAGATATCACTGGCAAAGTTTACCGGAGTTGAACGAATCGCGCGTTCATTATGTGAAACCACATCCGTTTCGTGATAGCGCGTATCGGTTTTTGGTTTAAAAATTTCCACCTTTTGTCTGGCAATCAGCGCCCGGTTCAGCCTGCGGATGAGTTCTTCCGTTTTTCCCGAAAACATACATCCGCACACCACCTCAATCCAGCCGGTTCGTTCCGATGAATCTTTTTTTCCCAATGGCGGCTCAATAAACATCGTGCAATTTATTGATTTAAATTGTTCAGTTTGAATATTTCACATGCGGCAATTTGCCTTCCTCGGGCACCGAAATTTCCACTGTGCCATTGATAATTTTAGCCTGACAGCAAAGTCGTTCATTGTCTGCCAGCAAATTCTGGCCTTCGTATCTTAGTTCAGCAGGAGATTTTGTGATCAGGTTTTCACCTCCTTTTTCAATAATCGCTTTACATGTTGTGCATCTCCCTTTTCCACCACAGGCGTGCATCCAGTCAATTCCGTTTTCCAGGAAGATCCACAACAGGGGTTTCGACAAATTGGGGTTCTGGATTGTTTTTTCGGCAAGATTCCGGATCACAATTGAGGCCATGGGTGGTGCTGATTCAGGATAACGATTAACTTTAGGCCGCTAAGTACGCGATAAAT
>CAZHQP010000087.1:0-9614 GCA_964534735.1 uncultured Roseivirgaceae bacterium | reverse complement strand
CGAATGTTAATTCATGATAGCTTTGTAGAAAGGCTACCATGGATTTAACCATTTTATTTTCTCCCGTTGACGAGCAGGTTTATTCCGGCATTACCTCGCACGCAACCTTTTTTAAAAACATTAAAATCTTTGGTGAGAAGATGCCCTCCTACAAGGATGCGCATATCGCAATTTTTGGAATAAAGGAATCACGCGGAGGAGAAAATAATTCGGGCGCATCACAAGCCTCCGATGAGATTCGAAAAAAGCTTTATAATCTTAAAAAAGGAAACGGAAGCTACCGCATTGTTGACCTGGGCAATCTGAATCCCGGCCATGATCTGGATGAAACCTATGTTCGCATCAGCGAGGTCTGCCGGATGTTATTAGAGAGCAATGTACTCCCGGTTTTGTTAGGCGGAACACACGATCTGGATTACGGTCAATATTGCGGATATGAAACCATGAACAAGCTGGTCAGTCTGCTCAACATCGATGCATTTCTTGATCTGGAGGACAAAAAAGAATCGAACGCCAATCAGCAGCACATTCATAAAATTCTTTTACACGAACCGAATTTTCTTTTCAGCTATACACACCTGGCTTATCAAAGCTATTTGATCGATCCATCGCATACAGCTGTGCTCGAAAAATTGTACTTCGAAGCATTCCGCATCGGCCAGATGCGCACAAGCATGCAGGAAATGGAGCCTGTTATCCGCAATGCCGATATGCTTTCGTTTGATGTTACGGCTATCCGATCATCAGACGCTCCGGGCAATGCGAATGCACAGGCTTTCGGGCTCACCGGTGAAGAGGCCTGCCAGATCTGCTGGTATGCCGGACAAAATGAAAAGCTCAGCTCAATCGGGTTCTATGAATATAATCCTGAGCTCGATGATGCGCACAGGAAAACCGCTTCGGTTGTAGCCACCATGATCTGGTACTTTGTTGAAGGCTACTATCACCGCAAGAAAGAGCAGAACTTCAAGAGCAACGATTTTTTAAAGTATGTGGCTGCGTTAAGTGCCGAGCCTGAGACGATTACATTTTATAAAAGCAAGTTCAGCGAAAAATGGTGGATGGAAGTTCCTTACCCGGCCGGGCGCGAGCGCTACTCACGGAACAGCATTGTACCCTGCAGCTACAGCGACTATCAACAGGCAACTAAGGGCGATGTTCCGGAACGGTACATTACCACCCTCGCCAAATTAATGTAAGCAGGTTCTCAGCCCGTTTAAATTAAATTTTAGCTACCTTCATCACCCTGTTTGTAGTACCTATCGTATGAGAAGCATTATTCCGGCTTTACTGCTATTCTTTATTGGAATTTCTGCGGGCTACAGCCAGAAAAACGCAGGCATAAAAAGCTGGGCTGATTCACAAAAAGCCCACAGGGCCACTATCCTTATTTACTGGTACGAATCGAAACCCTTCATTTTCAAAAACGAAGCAGGCGAAATGAACGGGATTGAAGTCGAGATTATGGACGGATTCACCCGGTATCTTAAAAAGAAACACAACTTCGATCTTACTATTCAATGGATAGAAGCTCAAAGCTTTGAAGACACTTACTTAAAAATTTGTCACGAAGGCCGGCCTGGTGTGATCGGGGCATCAGCTTTTTCCATTACCCGCGAACGCCAGGAAAAGGTAAACTTTACTCCACCTTACATGCCGGATATCTCTGTCCTGATCTCCAGCAAAAGCATTCCCATTATACAAACAGCAGAACAGTTCGATGAAATTTTCTCGCGATTGGAAGCGATTACGATCAAAGGCACTACGTATGAAGAGGACTTACTTAAGCTGAAAAAAGAACGGGAGATTGATTTCAGGATTCGTTACGTTCCAAGTTATGAGAATATTCAGGTGACAATCCAGAACGCTGACAGTGCATTTGGCGTAATCGATTTACCTACCTACATGGTTGAACTTAATAAAAATGCAGGGTTATCTGTAAACCGGCAAAATATTCTACCCATCAAGCGCGAGGGATTAGCTTTTATTTCTCCTAAAGCCAGCGATTGGGCACAGCCCTTAAGCGAATACATTCAGACGGTAGAATTTCAATCGAGCATTAAACAGATTACCGGCAAATACCTGGATAATACGGTCTATGAGTTCATGGAAAGCTTAGCGGTTAATTCGCAGGATGAAATTATGCTACTGACTTTTGAGAAAGGAATTCAGCAACGCGACCAGGAAGGCAAAAGCAAGCAAATTTTGCGGGAAAGTATTTTCAGGAATATTCTAACCGCGGGCATATTACTCATTCTTGTATTTCTTGTCATTATCTTCCTTTTGTATAAGAAGAAAAACAAGATCAATAAAATACTTAGCAATCAGAAGCAGGAGATAGAGATGCAGCGAATCAGTATTGAAGATCAAAATCTGCAGCTTGAACGCAGAAACAATCAACTTTCACATTTAAATCAGGAAAAAAATAACCTGATTAAAATTCTGGCGCATGATCTCCGATCACCGATCAATCAGGTTCAAGGGCTCGCACAGATGTTGTTGCTTGAGAATCAAACCCTCCCGCCCGATCAAAAAGAAGTCGTTAACCGGATCATTGATTCTTCTATACGACTGAATACCATGATCGGAAAAATCCTGGATGTGGACGCAATAGAAAGCAACCGGTTAAACCTGCAGCTCGAACCACTCAACTTAGCTGTACTGCTAAAGCGAATTACAGAGAGCTTTGAGAAAGCGGCCCGGCAAAAAAAAATTGTACTCAAAACCTCACTCACAGGCAATCCCGTAATTCAGGCCGATGCATTATACTTCACGGAGATTATTGAAAACCTGCTCTCGAATGCATTGAAGTTTTCAAATCACGGAAAAAACATTACAATTTCACTTGCAGAATCAGATACAATCGCCACTATCTCCATACAGGATGAAGGCCCGGGCTTAACAAGCGATGACCAGAATAAAATCTTTCAAAAGTTTCAGCGCCTAAGCGCAAAGCCAACCAATGGTGAACATTCTACCGGACTTGGACTTTCAATCGTAAAAAAATACACCGAGCTGATGAAGGGCAGAGTCTGGTATGAATCAGAAACCGGAAAAGGAACTACTTTTTTCCTTGAATTTCAAAAAGCCTGACAAATCACCCGTTTACAGGGATGTAAAATCCTCTCGCAATCCTCATACTTACGGCATGAAAACCAACTCAAAAGACCTTGCTTTATCATTTATTCGTATTGCCGCTGCCGGCAACATGCTTATCCATGGAATTTCAAGAATCGTGACAGGAGGTGTTCCGGGCTTTGATGAATATCTTACTTCTTTAGGATTTCCACCTTACACAGCTTTTATCATTACGGCATTTGAGTTAACCGCGGCCATACTGATTATACTAAATCGATGGACGAGTATTCTCTCTATCGCTCTTTGTATTGAATTAATCGCGGGCATTATTCTCGTTCACGGTCCGGAAGGTTGGTTTGTTGTTGGACATGGGCGAAACGGTTCTGAGTACAGTGTTTTGTTACTAATCTGTTTTATAAGCGCCATTGTTGCGTATTGGCCAAAAAGAGAAGGACAGAATTAACTTCTGCCCTTCAATCCAACCTGCCTGAAAAATTACCAACTACTCAAACGTTAAATTCTTTGTTTTAGCTTTTGATTTGATTGCATTGATCATCGCAGCGTCTAACATACTTTCCTGCTCTTTAGGCGTGTTCCTGGAGATGTAATCCACGCGTTGCTTGTTAACAGTTTGAATCTCTGCCTGAATTTTTGCACGCTCATCAGCTTTTCCTTTTACATATGCTTTGCGCTGATCCACATTCATGCCTTTCATTTCAGCAGGCAGCTCCTCTTCTTTTGCTTTCTCGATTACTTTGGCATCGTCTTTATCAGCATCCACCAAATCCCATGTTGAGTTAACATACGCTGACGATCCTTTTGATACGGCACGTTCAGCCTTATTAGCAGCTCCATAGCTTTCGGCATTCTTATCCTGCGCAAGCTGCTGCTGCTTTTTGTATGATCCGGTGCTGCCGTAATAAACATAGGTCTTGTTCAATTGATCGTTGAGTTGCGATAATCGGTCGTCATACGGTGTGGCAACGTAAACCGTTTTGCTGTTTTGCTGGATGCTCATGAACGTTCCGCCTGCTACATCTGCGCCATCTTTCCAGTTTGAGTTAAGCCCTTCATTAAAGTCACCGCAATAGATCGTATTAACCACAACACCTTTTTCTTTCGCCAGATTACATGCTTCGCGATATGATACCGAGCCTTGTGTGAACGGTTCGTTACCCGCGATAAAAATCATTTTTAAGTCTGCACTTGAAGCTGACCAATCAAGTTGATTTAACGAAGTGCGGATAACGTGTCCGCAGAATTCACTTCCTCCATTTGTTCTCAGCGCAAAGAGCTTTTCTGAGATCAGGTCAAGATCATTTGTTAGTGAGCTTACCTGGCGGATATATCCTTCTGAAGATGGCAAGCCATCATTACCATATTCGTACAGCGCAATTTTAATCTTAGGTTTGGAACCGTCTCCGCATTTAGCAGTTGAAAGCTCGTTCACGATTTTCCAAAGCTGCGACTTGGCCTGATCAATCAAGCCATCCATGCTGTTGCTTGTATCCAACAGGAGCGCCAGCATAATTGTTTGCTCCTTTTCGAGCTTAGGAGCTTCAACACGTTTAGCTGCCATGCTTACGTGGTTGCCAAACAAAATAAGGATGAGAAAAGATGAGGCTGCGAATCTTGAAATTCGATTCACTTTGTCTGCCGAAGCACCAGCGAGGGAAGACAGGTTAAGAATGGTTTTCATAATTTTAATGTTTGTTAAAGTTTACGCGAAAACATTTCTTTTGATAGCCAGACTTAGTGAAGGCATCATCCGAGTGGGTGAACATGGTGGATAGCTTGGCAAACCGGAAAATCTATCCTTTTTCTGCGAAAATGCGTTAAAATTAAAGTATTAACTTTCCGCAAGTCAGCACCATGCGAAGCATTTCGATCATCTTATTAATTCTTATCGGCCTCTTCTCAAGCTTGAATGCTGTTGCTCAAAAACAGTCGGCAGGAGAAGCCAAGAAAGACTCATATAATAATGTGAAGTCGCGCGCCAGTGTGCGTGATGCACAACGGCTTTTAAGTGATGCGGAGAAGATCAGAACAAAAGATCCCAAAGCTGCGCTTGACAATGTGCAGGAAGCACTGGCTATGAGCATTGCCGAAGAGGATGGCTTCACTGAAGGAAAAAGCTATTTGCTGTTAGGTGCTATTAATGAAGACATCCAGGAATGGAAACTTGCATTGGATAATTATACCCGGGCACGCGAAAAATTGTCGGTATCTCAATCTTCAACTGAGTTTAGGCGATCACTTACCGGACTTGGTAATACAAATCTCAGGCTCGGTCAGTTTGATGAAGCTTTACAATACCTTAATGAGTTACTTGCTTTGAATCTTAGCAGTTCTGAAAAAGCCGAATGCCAGCTTGCCATTTCAGAAGTATACTATGCTAAAGGCGATTATGCCGAGTCTTTAAAAGCTGTAGAGAGCATTCAATATTCGAAAAAAGTTGCTGGATCACTTGAGATTAGAATCCAAAATCAGAAAGCTAAAATATACGCCCAGCAAAACGAACTCGACAAAACACAAAAGCTGTACACCAATTCACTCCAAAATCAGCGCGCCAGTGGAGCAGCCGCAGCGCCTACCCGGTCGTTGGATAAACAATCAACACTGGATGCCAAGGAAGAAATTGCGGATGCATTGAAAGAGCAGGAACGCTACGATGATGAAATCAATCTTCGAAAAGAGTCTATTGAGTTTAATACAGCGTCAAATGATTATTCGGCTGTCGCAAAAGATAAAGTTGCTATCAGCAAAACATTAGAGGTAAAAGGCGAATTATCCGATGCTTTAAAAGTAGCAGAGGAAGCCGCTGTTATTGCTGATTCGATTGATGATCCGAAAGAGCAGGCCAATGCGTACTTAAGCCTGGCAGATTTGTATCAAAAAACCGGGAAGAACACACAGGCACTATCGGCTTATAAAAAATACAGCAATGCAATCATTGAAGCCGAAAAGCAAAATCAGGCTCGGCTAACAGAAAAATCAGAGCTTATCCGAAAGCAAAAAGACATTGAAGAGCTTAGTAAAGACGTTTCAATTGGTCAGCGCGAGGCTACCATCCAGCAACAAACTGTATTCCGGCAGCAATTGATTATTTACGGGCTCATCCTGCTTATTATAATTGTTGGAATAGCTTCGTGGTTCACCTATCGTAGCGCTCAGGCAAGCAAAATTGCCAATCAAATGCTGGCATTAAAATCGTTGCGTAGTCAGATGAACCCGCACTTTATCTTTAATGCGCTGAACTCGGTAAATCATTTTGTTGCCCAGCAGGATGAACGCACAGCCAATAAATTTTTATCGGAATTTTCGCAGCTGATGCGGTTGGTGCTGGAGAACTCACAGGAAGATTTTATTCCGCTTTTTAAAGAGCAGGAAATTTTAACACTTTATCTGAAGCTGGAGCATTACCGCTTCCGGGATAAGTTTGATTACGAGATCAATATTGATGAAAACATCAGTACCGACTCCGTTGAAGTTCCCCCCATGCTGATCCAGCCATATATTGAAAATGCTGTATGGCATGGCTTGCGATACAAGGAAACCAAGGGTAAGCTGATATTAAACATTTCTGCGAAAGACGGCTTTTTAGTTGTTGAGATTACGGATGATGGTATCGGACGAAAAAAATCAACTGAACTGAAAACAGTAAATCAGCGCAAACACAATTCAACCGGATTAAAGAACATTCAGGAACGCTTACAGATCATTAATAAGGTTTATAAAACCGATTACCGTGTGAGCATTGAGGACCTGACGGAACAAGGCGGCACACGCGTTCGGATTTATTTACCCATTATTAAAATTCAGACTGCATGATAAAAGCTGTGATCATTGATGATGAGAAAGATAGCCGCGATATATTGGCTAACTATCTTAAAAAATATTGTCCGGATGTTGAGGTTTTAGGGTTTGGCGAATCGGTTGCAACCGGATTAGAAGCCATCAAAAAGCATAAGCCCGATTTGATCTTTCTGGATATCGAGATGCCGTATGGCAATGGGTTCGATTTGCTGGATAAAGCAGGTGACATTACGTTTGAAACTGTTTTTGTTACGGCATTTGATAATTATGCGATCCAGGCGCTGAACCAAAGTGCATCATATTATCTCCTAAAACCGATCTCAATTGATGAGCTGATCAAAGCGGTTGATAAGATCCGAACTGAACGCGATCAGGACAATTATACCCGACATGCACAGGTACTGCTTGATAACATTCGTACAACAGGTCAACAGAAAATCATGCTTCCAACCATGGAAGGCTTTGAAATTGTTACGATCAACTCAATTTTATATTGTGAGGCTGCCGATAACTTCACCAAATTCTTTTTTGAAACAGGTAATCCCCTGTTGATTTGCCGCACATTAAAATACTTTGAAGATATTTTAAAAGATCACCGGTTTGTACGTATCCATCGCTCCTACCTGATCAATCCCGATTATGTGATCCGGTATTCAAAAGGCAAAGGCGGTTCGGTGACAATGAAGAATAATCAGGAACTTGAAATTTCACCAAACAAAAAGGAAGATTTTCTGGCGCTGTTTGAACGATAATTAATTCTTATAGACGCTGATCAGAAACACGCAGTCTTTCAGCTTTTTAACCTGCTGAATGCGGCCCGAGCCCTTAATGGTATTTGTTTTCGAAAGCCTGATTGGCACACGAAGCGAGTCAAGAACAGAATCTGTTACAATCTTTTTCAGCACGGCCGACTTAATTGCAAAAGTTGCTCCCGAAGCCTGTGTTTGAACGCCACTGATCATTCCAATCAGGTCACCTTTGTCGTTTAACAACGGCCCCCCACTGTTACCCGGATTAACCGGAACAGAAATCTGGTAGGCATTTGGATTTGCCCGGTAACCGGTAAGTGAACTGATCGAACCTTCTCCAAATACAACATCCTCACGTGGAAATCCCAGCGTATATACTGCTTCAGCAAGATCCGCTTCTGCGTCAGATAATGTGTACGGTAAAGATTGGATCTTAACAGGCGTAACAATCTTCAGTATTGAAACATCATTGATCGGATCGCTGTGAACAACAACCGCTTTTAAGCTGCCGTATTTTTCGTTTTGGATATAAACCGAATCAGCCTTATTGATTACGTGATGGCTTGTTATCACATATCCCTGAGCAGATACCAGAAAACCTGTTGCGGCAAATTGAGCTTTAGGAGCAACCACTGTCTTTTTAACATCCTTTTGAGATTTTTGAATCCCGTCTACAATTCTTCGCAATTCCAGGTAATCAGAAGTTTGTTGTGAGCGGATGTTATACGTAATCCACAGTGTGGCAGCAATGCTGATCAAAGCAACTGAAGCAGCTATTGCACTCAATGTCCGGTATTTTTTCCAACCGGTTACAGGCAATGAAACGTCCGGATTTGTACTGTCCCCGGTAAACTGATCAAGCTTATTTTTCAGATTTATCCGCTGGTTGTATGATTTAAGCTCTTTGCTTAACGCAACGTGCTCTTCAACCAATGTTTTCAACTCAGCATCTCCTTCCATCCGCTTATGCAAATCAGAAACTTCATCCACGGATAAAGTGCCCTTTACATACCGGTCAAGCAATTCTAATCGTGCAATATTCTCGTTCATTTCTCACGCTGATTTCTAAAAAACAATTTTTTAAGTCGCTGCAGACATTTATACTTTTGATTCTTTGCGTTATCTGCACTTGTATACCCAAACTTTTCACTGATAACCTCCATTGAAAAATCATGGATATAAAAATCTTCAATAATACTTTTACACGGTTCGCCCAGTCCTTTTAGTGCATCACCCATACGTGTAAAGCTCAATTCTCTCTCTGCTGCATAGTTTGCTTCCTCCTCTGCCCCTTCAAAAGCTTCCGCTTCAGGAATTGTAATGCTAAAACGTTTCTTTTCGGCAAGCCGTTTTAACCAAAGTCTCCGGCATACAGCGTACAGATACGTTTTGATCTTACAGGTCAGAACAAAATCCTGTTGTTGTGCGCGTTCATAAAAGGCAATTACAGCCTCCTGATAAACATCCTTTGCTTCCTGTTCGGTGCCGCTATTGGTACAAATCAAGTTAACCACCATGTTATAATGAGCTTTATACAGCTCACCCAGTGCGGCCTCATTATTTTTCCTGATCTCAGCGAGTATTAATTCGTCAAAATAGTGCGCCACGTTTCAGTAAGGTCGGTTTGATACAATTTTCCTCTCAAGGTAACCCAACAAAAATATTCTTTTTGAACGGGTGACCTTCCAAAGTTTTCAGTATGAAGGCAAATTTTAAATCTGTCGACATGAAAAAATCATTAAAAATCGTTTTAGGAGCTGGTTTGTGCGCTGCCTTTGCGTTAACGCTTACATTCTGTGGCTCAAAGCCTGCCGAAACCCAGGCTGAACAAAAAGACACTGTAGTAGTAGACACGATTCAGGCCGCGCCTGACACCACCCAGGTTTCTGCTGATACAACAGCAGCAAAATAGCTGAGAGCCGTTACTGAGTAACGGCTTTTTTTATCACTAACCCTTACTACCATGAAAAC
>CAZHQP010000086.1:0-9693 GCA_964534735.1 uncultured Roseivirgaceae bacterium | reverse complement strand
AGCTGATCGGCTTGTGCTTTTATACGTTTTGCAAATTCAGTAGGCTCAGGTTTTTTATCATTCGAATTATTTTTGTCTTGCTGATTCTTCTTTTTCTTTTCCTCGACCTTTTTCTTAAGAAGCTCGTAATTGTAACGGGCATCCTTGTTGGTTAAATCACTTTTGATGGCCTCCTTAAAATGATTGAGTGCTTCATCCTGCTTGCCTTGCTGATCGGCAATGATGCCCAACTGCTGCTGTGCTTTTGACCGAAGCTGATTATTACTGCTTTGCGTAACAGATTGATATTGACTCAGCGCATTTGCTGTATCTTTTAAATTGTAATACGCACTTGCCAGGTTTAAGAATATCTCGTCCTCCCGCACATTTAATGAATCAATCAGGTAGCGATATGTTTTGATAGCGGCCTTGTAGTCATTTTTGAGGTATGCTTTTTTAGCATCTGCTTTTAACCCGTTGATCTTGCTGATCAACGTTGGGTCTGTAAGCGAAAGAAGCGCCACCACAAAAACAGCCAGTAATTTCATATTCTTACCGTCTTAACATTGAGCAGAACATCCAACACGAGTAATGCAAACGCTGCAATCAGAAAATAGAAATAGCGGTTAGCCGTTACATCCATCATTCGCGCATCCATCAATTCACCTTCAATTTTGCTGATTGTATTTATTAACCGCGAAACGTCATTTCTGGTTTCATTGATCTCAAAATACTTGCCACCGGTTCGGGATGCAAGTGCCATTAGTGAGGTTGAATTAAGCTTGGTGGTTACCACATTGCCGCTTTTATCGGTTTTAAAGCCCGAACCTGAGCGGATCTGCCCACCTTTTTCAGTGCCGATGCCGAGCGTGAACAGCTTGATATCCTCATCTTCTATCTCCTGCGCTGCATCAGCCGTATCTTCCCCGAAATCTTCACCATCACTGATCAGGATAATGATCTTTGATTTAGCTTCGGTGCGGGCATTGTCTTCTTCCATTTTTTTCATGGCCATGGAAAGGGGTGGACCAAAATCTGTACCCGATCCCGGAACCAGGTTTGTGTTCAATGCATCGATAAAAATATTCAACGCATTCTGGTCGTATGTAAGCGGACATTGCATAAACGCTTCTCCGGAGAAAATAATTATCCCGATGCGGTCTGAGTTGAACGCATCAATAACTTTTTTCATTTCGAATTTGATCTTCTCCAGCCGGGTCGGCTGGATATCGAATGCATCCATGGATTTTGAAAGGTCTACACAGATCATAATATCCTTACCGATGGATTTTACTTCCTGTTTGGAAGAGCCGAATGATGGCCCCAGCAACGCAACAATCAGAAGCGCAAACATGACCGTGCGAATGGCTACTTTAATGAAGATCGTAGCGAACGATGTTTTTAACGCCCGGGCAATATTCACTACCCTGAAAATGTAGAATGCATACAGCGCTACAAAAAGCACTGCAAAGATGATCTCCGTAATTCCAAATCCGCGATACCAGGCCACAGTAGTATAATAACTGTCGCAAGTAACAATTATTACTTAAGCCGGGCAATACCGCTGGTGGAACGTTAATTCACTATTCGTAGCGCAGGGAATTGATCGGGTTGGCCCGGGCAGCTTTTACTGTTTGGTAACTTACTGTAACCAGTGAAATGACTAATACCAAAATCCCTGACAGGAGAAATATCCACGGAGAAATGGTTGTATGGTAAGGAAAGCTGTTCACCCAGTCGCGCATTAAAAACCAAACTACTGGAGATGCAAGGATGATGGACAGGCCAACAAGCTTCAGATATTCTTTTGATAGCAAGGTGAAGATGCCTGATTCGGAAGAGCCCAGCACTTTACGAATGCCAATTTCTTTTGTTCGTTGAGTCGCTGTGTAGGCAGAAAGTCCGAATAAGCCCAGGCAGCCCACTGCAATTGCCAATGCAGCAAACACGGTAAACAGCTTTCCGAACTTGCGCTCATTTTCATATTGCTTATTAAAGTAATCATCGAGGAAGAAATATTCAAACGGATTGCCTGGAAATGCTTTTGCCCAGGCTTCACGTGCATGATCAATTGTTTGCGGAAGCTCAGCTGTATTAATGCGTAACGAGTAGTATTCTCCGGAGTAGGCAGTGCAATAAAAGATCATCGGATCGAGTGTTTTCTTCAGTGACACCTGGTGATAATCATTCACCACACCTACGATGATTGGGCTCCATTCGAAAGCAGGTATTGTAATGGTTTGCCCGACTGCGTCTTCAGGCTTTTGATACCCGAGTAATTTAGCTGCTGACTCGGATATGATTACTGAAGTATCCTGATCGTTGGTAAATTCTTCAGCGAAATTACGGCCGGCAACAAGCTTCATTTTAAATACATCCATAAAGGTATAATCCATGCTGTTGAAGCGAAGAGTCACGGTTTGATCATCCGGGACACCGTATTTTTTTACAGATTCTTTCAGTTCGCGCTGCTTACCCGGAATGGTCATTGAAGCACTCATTGCCTGAACACCCGGACTTTTCCTGAGCTCGTTGCGAAACACGTCAACTGCTGAGTTAAATGCAGTACGATCGCGCGGTGCAATGCCGGGCCGTTCAACTACCATTACCTGGTCGATATTCATCCCGATGTTGCGGTTCATCATAAAATCAAGCTGACGATATACGATCAATGTTCCTGCAATCAGCGCAACAGATGTCATGAATTGAAAAACTACAAGACCTTTGCGAAGCAAAATTCCACTGATGCTGTTTTTTAATTTTCCTTTCAATACAACCACAGGCTTGAAAGATGAAAGCACAAGAGCAGGATAGAAACCTGAGAGAACAGTACCGGTTATCCAGATCAATCCAAGAAGTCCAAGAAACCAGGGTTGAATTAAATATGCTGCCGTAAGAGAGAGTCCGGATAAAGAGTTGAAGTAAGGCAGGCTAATTAACACAATGATAAATGCAATAAGAATAGAGAAGAGATTGATTAGTCCTGATTCAACCAGGAATTGCCGCACAAGCTGAAACTTAAACGCGCCCATAACTTTTCGAACACCAACTTCCTTCGCGCGCTCCATGGCCTTTGCTGTAGAAAGATTAATGTAGTTGATCCACGCAATTACCAGAACAAATATCCCGATGATGCCAAGAAAAAGAACGATCCTTCGATCACCGTTTGTCTCTGGCTCTTCTGAAAGATTAGAAGTAAGGTGAATGCTTTTTAAAGGTTGCAAAGCAAGCACTTCACGCTGGTTGCGGTCCTTCAGGTCGGGCTTGTATTTATTCACGATTGCAGGAAATTTTGCTTCAGCTGACTTTGGATCGGTGCCGGCTGTGAGCTTTACGAATGTATACATGTCTTTACGGCTCCAGCTTTGATCATAACGGGACCGTGCTTGTTCGAAGCGGGTGAAAAGTGTCTCGTACGAGAACAGTATGTCAAACTTAAGGTGCGTATTTTCCGGAACATCTTTCAGAACACCGGTAACCTTTACCAGTTCGTTGTTAAAATCATCATCCTGCAAGTGAAGCATCTTTCCGATCGGATCTTCATTCCCGAAATACATCTTTGCGTACCTCTCTGTGATGACGCAGGTAAATGGATCAGCTAATGCTGTTTTGATGTCGCCTGCAACCATCGGGTAGTTCATCATCGGCAGAAAAGAGGAGTCGGCATATAAAAACCTGCGATGCTTGAATGCAATTGGCTGAGGTTTACCTTCTTCGTAAGTTATGATTACGTTGTTTTTATAGCCCATGTTATAAAGCCGGGCACAATCCTTCACTTCCGGAAGATCACTTTTCAGTGCCAGGCCTGCACCCGGATAATTTTCTGCGCTGGAAAATATCAGCTCGTTGCTGGTGTAATTCGTCAATGTGACCCGATAGATGTTATCGGCATCCGGAACGAAGCTTTCAAAGCTTCGTTCGAACGTTACATATTGTGCAATAAGAAGAAAGACAGCAAGCCCGATCGCCAGGCCAAGAATATTCAGAATGGAAAAGAACTTGTTCTTTTTCAGGCTGCGTAAAGCCGTGAGCAGAAGGTTGCGGATCATAGGAGCAGGGTTATCTGCTTAAAGACTCATATTTAAGAAAAAGGTTACGTTTAAGCAGGATTGTAAAGCAGAAAAGCCCCATTCAGAGGCTTTTCATTTACTTTTTGAAGACAGAATTAATTCACTACAATTTGTGCAGCCAGCACATTTGTATTTCCACCCGGAGGTGTATCGAACCCTCGGATGATAATCGTGTAGTAGTACCTTGCTTGCAAATCAATGTCCGGTACAATCAACAGAACATCATCATTAACGGATGAACGCACCTGGAAGTCGTACTCAGCTGCACTTACTTCTTTAAACTCCGATGCTTTCTTGAAAGCCAGCCCTTCGGCAATTGGCTTTGCATCTTCACCGTAAACAAGATCAACTTTTCCGGCATCCGGAGATAAGTTGATAACCCGGACTTTTGCCTTCCCCGAAGCGGGTGAGTCGCTATTGTCATTTAATACAACCAGGCTTCCGTTCTCAAACTCATCGGCTACAAAAACTGAGTAGAACTTATTCTTCTCGAAGGTTATTGTGGTGTCAATGTTAACGCTGCTGGATGCATACGGACCAACTTTGAAATTCCGGGCACCGGTATAAAATCTTTGATACCCGGTAAAATCAGTGTATTCAAAAGGATATGCATTTATTTGCTTACCATCTACATCAATATCCAGATCAGGCGCATCGGGCGATCCATGATATAAGGCAACATAAGCTACCGGAACATTTACGTTTGTATTATCGTCATCATTGAGACAGCCTGTCAATGTTACCATGGCAAAAAGTCCTAAAACTATTGCTACCCGGAGTGCTGAAATCCTCTTCACATTATTCTCTCGCTTCATATTCATTGCATATTTAATTTTTTTTAAAACGCAGTTTTCGTTTTTTAGTATTTCTGCAGACAATTTTGTGCCACGGATGAACGCATTTTTCGTTGTTTTCCAGTTGTTTAACCGGCTTAAAAGACATGGGTAGCTTGTTTCTGTAGAACTGACTCTACAGGGACTTATTGGTGATTATTGCTACTTTGCGGAAGCATCTATTTAACGAACAGAATATGACACCTGTAAAATTCAATGAGAAAGAGATTCGGGAGATCAATGAGATCATCGCTGAGATTACCAAGGTGATCAAGCCCAAAAGCGAGATTGGCGCCCGGAGCAAAGCAACTTTGACAGCGCTTATGGCTTCCGGAAAAAGCACCAGGAAGCCAGCTTATTTTAAATGCAAGCGGGAATATTCAGATGCTATTCTAAACCATTTTGTTAAAGAAAAAGGCGTTGCAAAGAGTCGTTTTAGCATGGGAGCACAGGATACTATTTTTGTGATTTAAGGGGCGATTAAAAGTATCCCTTACACAAAACCTTTATTATTTTATTCCGTTATCCTTAAAAAATTGTAGTTGAAATGAGAAAAATCGATATTCTAAACTTCATTACTGATTTCCGCAAAGCCCCGAACGATATTAAAACATATGCGCAATTGTTATCTCACCTGGGCTCTGCACAAGAGCAATCTGTTGTCCAGATGCTTACCGAACTCCAGGAAGCACGCGTTATCCGCCAGACAGAATTGAATGGTGAGCGCGCCTACCAGGTAATTGCCCGATAAAATTTTAAACAGTTAAATAATTGAAAATCAGTCCCGTATCTGCGGGACTTTTTATTTTTACAGGTATTTGATACTAAATAGTAGAACAAATACTACCAGTCTGCCGTATATTTCCTATACAATCTAGTATCAAATGATCGAAACACGTTTAGGAGAATTCGAAGAAGTGATCCTTTTGCTCACGGGTATTCTGGGAGAGGAGGCTTACTCGTTTAAGATTTCAGAAGAGTTTGAAAAACAAACTGAGCGCTCTGTTTCCATTGGCGCGGTTCATTCGACCTTAAACCGGCTTGAAGAGAAAGGTTTTCTTACATCAAAGACCGGACAGGCTACTGCTGAGCGTGGTGGCCGAAGAAAAAGAATTTACACCATCACTGCCTACGGAAAACGCGCATTGGAAAATGCTCGCGATTTGCGGATGTCGCTGTACAGGCAATTCCCGGCCTTTGCAGGCAAAATGGATTTTGGAATGACATTGTAAGGAGATGGAGGTGAGTGTGCGTCTGATGTCAGACCTGGAGGAAGAGATTTTATTCCTGTTGGGTATACAAGAAGCCAGTTTAATGATGCTTGAAATTTTTGAACATGTCTCGCGGAACATGAGCAAAGCAATTTCACTTTCACACGTGCATGAAACATTGATACAGCTTGAGTCGGCCGGACTTGTAACGATGACGCGTCAGCAACCAAGAAAACACTATTCAATTACCGTTGAAGGTATTGCAACCTTACAGCGCGATTGGAACAAATACAGCAGCAATATAAAGCGTATATGAATAAGCTTAAACAATATCCACCTAAAGCTGCGCAAAAGCTGTTGCTGTTGTTTCTGCGAAACGACCTGGCCGAAGAAGTATCAGGTGATCTGGGCGAGCGGTTTGATCAAATGGTTCGAAATAGATCTGCGTTCAAGGCGAAAGTTGATTATTGGTTTCAGGTAATAAATTATTTAAGGCCTTTTGCGATCCGGAAAAAACGCATTCAGAATTTAACGCACTACGATATGTTTCAAAGTTACTTTAAGATCGGTTGGCGGAATATCATCAAGTATAAAGCATTCTCTGCCATTAATGTTTTCGGACTTTCACTTGCCATGTCGGTGTGCATGCTGATCATATTAATGCTGGCCGATCAGCGGAGGTACGATGCATTTCATGAAAAAGCTGACAGGATTTACCGGCTTACATTATCCACTAACTATGCAACCACACCACAACCGCTTGCCGCTGCAGTAAAGACGGGATATACCGTTGCACAAGAAGCTACCGTGCTCATTCCCGGACCGGCAGGAGATGCTGTCTATAAAGATAAACTTGCTGACATGCGAGGTTATTTCGCTGAGCCTTCATTTTTTAACGTATTCAGCTTTACGCTGGAGAAAGGTGATGCTTCAACTGCCTTACAGCAGCCCAATACCGCAGTTATTTCACAAGAGATTGCTAATCAGTTATTTGGTGGTGAGGATCCTATCGGTAAAACATTTGATTTTTCAGACCGGCAACTGTCTTTTCCGCAAGAGTTTGATGGAGTGGGGGCACCACCGGTTTCATGGGGAACCTATACGGTTACAGGAGTTATTGATGAGTCGAAGTATAAATCTCATCTGAAGTTTGATGTACTGATGTCTGCAGCTTCACAAGCAGTGCTGATTGCATCAAAGAAAATTGAAGACCGATCAACTGCGTGGGACTGGTATTACAGACCTTATACGTATGTGCTTCTTAAGGAAAATAAAGACCTAACTGATCTGCAGGCAGCTCTTGACGATCTGTCCAGCAGAACGTATACGGATAAAAAGAACGAGCAAACGAGAGACATCCGGTTCATTCCGCAAAAGCTAAGTGATGTTCAGCTGAACCTGCTTGGCAATGACACCAACAATCGCTTACCGTTAATCGGGTATTATTTTCTGATCATTCTTGCATCGATCATTATGCTTACTGCTTGCTTTAACTACACCAACCTTTCAGTCGCGAGGGCATTAACGCGTGCAAAAGAAATTGGCGTGCGTAAAGTTACCGGAGCCGGAAGAGGATCAATCGTTGTTCAATTCTTAAGTGAATCGGTTATCACGTCCATGATCGCATTGGTACTGGCTATCGGGTTTTTGTATCTGCTTGCGCCTGCTTTTAAAAATTTGTGGCTGAATAAATTCCTGAACTTTGAATTGCCCACTACACCCGGAGTGTATATCGTATTTTTTGCTTTTGCGTTACTGATCGGCCTGATAGCCGGAGTTTATCCTGCATTCCATTTGTCGAAATATAATCCGGTAAAGGCATTGAAAAGTCTGAGCGTTTCACAACGCGGTAAGCTCGGACTCCGAAAAACACTCAGTGTTTCTCAATTTGTCATCTCCCTGTTCTTCATTACAACGGCTATACTCGTTTACCGGCAGTTCAGCTATTTCATGCAGTTTGATTATGGATTTAAAACTGAGAACATTGTTAATGTTGAGCTGCAGGGAGTGGAGTATGAAAAGCTAAAGCATGAGTTAAGTTCAATTGGTGAAGTAACAAACATTTCAGCAACTGATATTATTCCCGCTACGGGTACTAACAATGGGATGGACCTTAAAAAGCCCGGCACGCAGGAAGAGTACATTCAAACATCCGTGTTGCAAACGGATGAAAACTTCCTGAATAATTTACAGGTAAAGATTCTTGCGGGCAAAAATCTTCCGCCTCAGGAACAAGGCTTGAACTACATCGTGATCAGTGAGAAAGCATTGACGAAACTGGGATTTCAACACCCACAGGATGCGGTAGGACAAAGTGTTGAAGCGCGGTGGAGCAACGAGCAATTTATAATTGCCGGTGTATTTGAAGATTTCACGTACCGGCTTCTGATTAATACCCGAACTGTTAATCCGATTGTATTGCGCAATCAACCGACTGCGTTTCAATATGCGAACGTGAAGATCGCTTCTGCGGATCTTATGAGGACTGTAAAGAAACTGGAAGCGCAATGGAAAAAGATTGATCCGATCCATCCGTTCAAGTACGAGTTTTTCGATCAGCAGCTTGCCGCCACGCATCAGGGAATATTTGATCTGGTTTCCATCCTCAGTTTCATCGCGTTTCTCGCGATTGTCATCTCATGTCTCGGATTGCTGGGCATGGCTACGTATACCACTGAGCGAAGAACAAAGGAAATCGGCATCCGCAAAGTGTTAGGCGCTGAAGTGCTCACGATTGCCAGATTGCTTTCAAAAGAATTTGTAAAGATGCTTGTGCTTGCCATATTCATTGGTGTTCCCCTTAGCTATTTCATTAATAGCTTATGGCTTCACCAGCTGACTACGCGCGTTGAGTTCGGGATCGGCACTGCACTGGCTGGCGTTTTTGTATTGCTTACCCTGGGTATACTAACCATTGG
Source organism: uncultured Roseivirgaceae bacterium (assembly GCA_964534735.1). GTDB lineage: Bacteria > Bacteroidota > Bacteroidia > Cytophagales > Cyclobacteriaceae > UBA2336. The sequence continues at coordinate 682 of CAZHQP010000086.1, read as the reverse complement.
CTCTCAAACGCTGCGAGCTTCAAAAGCAAATCCGGTTGACAGTCTTAAAATGGAATAAGATTTGAAACCAGTAAATTCATCGCCTCCGAAATTTGCCCAGTGGATACTGCATCGCTTTCTGCGTGAAGACCTTGCGGAAGAAGTGGATGGAGACCTGGAAGAAAAATTTTATGCAACAATTAAGACAAGGTCGGTCTTCAAAGCAAAACTTAATTATTGTTACCAGGTGACTCAATATATAAGACCGTTTGCCATTCGAAAAAATAAATTCACCAGATTCTACTACGATATGTATCAAAATTATTTCCGTATCAGCTGGCGGAGCCTGCTCAAACAAAAGATGTATTCCGGAGTTAAGATAGGAGGGTTATCACTTGGCGTCACCGCATGCTTTCTGATCTCGTTATATGTGAAAGATGAGCTGGGCTATGATAAACAATTTACACGTGCCAACGGACCTTACCGGCTTGTAGTAGAAGCTGAGCTTGATAACAATCAGACTGAGCGGGCAGTCGATTTTCCCGCTCCTGCATCGGCTGCATTGAAAGCAGATTTTCCGGAGGTTGAAAAAGCTGGCCGTTACCTTTCAAGTGCTTTGTTTGGCGCAGATGAAAATGAGATCCGCAGAAGTGATCGTACGGAGAATCAGCATGAAGAAGGGTTTGTCTATTTTGATCAGGAA
>CAZHQP010000085.1:0-9753 GCA_964534735.1 uncultured Roseivirgaceae bacterium | reverse complement strand
CAATAAAGTTTCCGTTGCGATCATTGGCGGTGCCGGCTATACAGGCGGGGAAACAATCCGCTTGCTCTTAAATCATCCGAATGCTGAATTGAAGTTTGTGCACAGCCGCAGCAATGCAGGCAATGTGTTATCCGCTGTGCATGCTGATCTGACAGGCGATACCGAATTGAAGTTCACGGATTCCATTGATCAGAACGTGGATGTGATCTTCCTGTGCCTTGGCCATGGCGAAAGCAAAAAATTTCTGCAGGAAAATCAGATCAATGATTCTGTTAAGATAATCGACCTCAGTCATGATTTTCGGTTGGGTGATTCGATTAATAGCCGTCAGTTTATTTATGGACTTCCTGAATTAAATAAAGAGTCAATCAAGTTAGCAAAGAACATTGCCAATCCGGGCTGCTTTGCCACAAGCATTGAATTGGGATTATTGCCGTTAGCGAAGCTCGGCTTATTGAACGATGTTTATACAACGGGCATTACCGGCTCAACCGGTGCAGGACAAAAGCTGCAAGACACTACGCATTTTACCTGGCGCGCGAATAACATCTCGGCTTATAAAACACTTACGCATCAGCATTTAAAAGAGATTACCCGGTCTGTAAAGCAATTGCAGCCCGGGTTTACCGGATCAATAAACTTTGTGCCGTGGCGCGGAGATTTTACACGCGGGATTTTTGTGAGTTCAGTTATTACAACAGATAAATCGCTGGATGAAATGAATAAAATTTACAAGGATTTCTATGCGGCTCATCCGTTTACAATTGTCCCGGATCAAACGCTTGACCTGAAGCAGGTGGTGAATACTAACAAATGCATTATCAACCTGGAAAAGGAAGGTGATAAGCTGGTGGTTCATTCTGCGATTGATAATCTTTTGAAAGGTGCCAGCGGTCAGGCGGTACAGAATATGAACCTCATGTTTGGACTGGAGGAGACAGCAGGCTTGAAGCTTAAGGCAGGCGTATTTTAAATTTTGTATAAAGCTTAGAACTATTTGCCAGGTTGATCCTGCCTGCGAGGCAGGTCTGTCGAAACCTGATGACTTCAATCAGTCTTCGACAAGCTCAGGCTGGCAACAATTTGTAAAACAATGAAACTATTTGACGTATATCCACTTTTCGACATCACACCGGTAAAAGCCGAAGGCTCGTGGCTGTGGGACGAGAAGGGTGAAAAATATCTTGATCTATATGGCGGCCATGCCGTGATCTCGATCGGACATTCGCATCCGCACTATGTTAACAGATTGAATGAGCAGCTGAATAAGATCTCTTTCTATTCAAACAGTGTTCAGAATCCGCTTCAGCAGCAGTTGGCAGAAAAGCTGGGTGAGCTTTCCGGCTACCCGGAGTATCAGCTGTTCCTGTGTAACTCGGGCGCGGAGGCAAACGAGAATGCATTAAAACTTGCCTCGTTTGTTACGGGAAGAAAAAAAGTTATCGCATTTAAAAATGCGTTCCACGGAAGAACGTCAGGTGCGGTAGCGGCAACGGATAATCCGAAGATCGTAGCGCCCTTCAACGCCAATCATGAGATTGTTTTTGTCCCGTTGAACGATGAAGCCGCTGTAACTACAGCACTCGACAAAGATGTTGCTGCCATTATTATAGAAGGCATCCAGGGTGTGGGTGGAATTCAACTGCCTGAGGATTCTTTCCTCACTTTCCTGAAAAAGAAGTGTGATGAGAACGGCTCGCTGTTAATCCTGGATGAGATTCAATCGGGTTACGGACGCAGCGGAAAATTCTTTTCACACCAGTTCTCGGGTGTTAAGCCGCACATTATCACTACGGCAAAAGGGATGGGCAATGGATTTCCGGTTGGCGGAGTATTAATTCACCCGGACATCAAACCGTGGAGCGGCATGCTTGGCACAACCTTTGGCGGAAATTATTTATCCAGCGTGGCAAGCTTGGCCGTGCTGGAAGTAATGGAGCAGGAGAGGCTGATAGCGAATGCAGCAACGCTCGGGGATTATTTAATGACTGAATTAAAAAAGCTCCCCGTGCCGGGAAGTGTTCGTGGTCGCGGACTGATGATTGGATTCGATCTGCCGGAAGAAAAAAAATCGGTACGGACTGATTTGCTGAAAAAGCATAAGATCTTTACGGGTGAGGCCAAGCCTAACGTTATCCGCCTGCTGCCTTCGCTTGCCGTTACGAAAGATGAACTGAATATTTTTTTACACGCATTGAAACAGGAATTGTCATGAAGAATTTTTTATCCGCAGAGGATGTACCAAATATAAAAGAGCTTGTTCAAAAAGCGATCAGCTATAAAGCAGACCCGCTCAGCAATAAAACGCTCGGCACGGGTAAGCGCATCGGCTTATTGTTCCTGAACCCGAGCATGCGCACGCGCCTGAGCACGCAGATTGCAGCCGCTAACCTGGGCATGGAGAGTATCGTGTTTAATGTAGGGCAGGATGGCTGGTCACTTGAGTTTGAGGAGGAAGCGATCATGAGCGGAACAACCATTGAGCATGTGAAGGATGCTGCACCTATCCTTGGAAAATATTTTGATATTCTTGGCATTCGAACGTTTCCTACCTTAAAAGATAAGGTAGAGGATTACAGCGAATTTTATATTAAGCAGTTTGTCAAGTACTCGGGCATCCCGGTGGTAAGCCTCGAGAGCGCAACCTTACATCCGCTGCAAAGCTTAACGGACATCATCACTATTACCGAAACGTTCAAGGAAAAGCGCAAGCCGAAGATTGCGTTAACGTGGGCCCCGCATGTAAAGGCGTTGCCGCAATGCGTGGCCAACAGCTTTGCGCAATGGATCAACGCGTGGGGTGAAGCCGATTTTATCATCGCCCACCCGGAAGACTACGAGCTTGATAAAAAGTTTACAGGCAATGCTGCGATCACACATGATCAGAACTATGCGTTACAGTCTGCCGACTTCGTGTACGTGAAGAACTGGAGCACGTATCACGACTACGGAAGAATTTATAATAACGACCCGAAGTGGATGCTGAACAACGAGAAGCTGATGCTCACCAATCATGCGAAGGTGATGCATTGCCTGCCGGTGAGAAGAAATGTGGAGCTGAGCGATGAGGTTTTGGATGGCGCGAACAGCATTGTTACGCAGCAGGCCGCTAACCGGGTCTGGGCTGCGCAGGCAGTATTGGCTGAAATACTCAAACATACATAGTGAATAAGCTATTCATCATCAAGATCGGAGGGAATGTGCTGGATGATCCGCGCCAACTGGCCGTATTCCTGAAAGACTTTGCTTCCATTAAGGAGCCTAAGATTCTCATTCACGGTGGCGGAAAGATTGCGACCAGGCTTGGCAATCAGCTCGGGATTGAATCGAACTATGTAAACGGAAGAAGAATTACCGATGCAGCCACGCTCGATCTTGTAACGATGGTGTATGGCGGGCTTGTGAACAAACAGCTCGTGGCAACGCTTCAGCAGCTTGGCAGTAATGCCATGGGTGTTACGGGTGCGGATGGAAACTTAATCGCAGCCTCAAAGCGCCCGGTAAAAGATATTGACTATGGCTTTGTGGGCGATATCCGGCCCTCGGGCGTGAACACTGCGCTGCTGCATTTTTTACTGAAGCAAAATATTGTTCCCATATTTGCACCGCTTACGCATGCGGATGGAAACATGCTCAACACGAACGCGGACACAATTGCTTCTGTGCTGGCCGTGGAGCTGAGCAAGCACTTCGATGTGCGACTGATCTTTTGCTTCGAAAAGAAAGGTGTATTGAAAGACGTGAACGATGCCAACTCGGTGATCACGCATCTGCCAAAGAAATTGTATGACGAGTATTCAGCCCAGGGCGTGTTTGCAGATGGGATCCTGCCTAAACTCGAGAATGCCTATGCAGCAATTGATGCAGGTGTAAAAGAAGTGCTGATTGGTGAATCGATTGATCTGATAAAAAATACGGGCCAGGAAACGAGCGGGACGTTAATCACAAAATAATTTCAGATTTCAGATTTACTGATATGAACCCAAAATTGAAATCTTAAATCCGAAATCTGAAATTTTAAATCTGAAATTAGAAGGACAATGACGGATACCATCGAGAAACTTAAAAGCGAATCGATTGTCTTGCTTCAAAAGCTCATCGCCATTCCATCGTTCAGCAGGGAAGAAGATCAGACTGCCGCTGCGATTTTTGATTTCTTATCTGCACATGGCATCCAGGCAACGCGCTCAGGCAACAACGTCTGGGCAAAGAACAGGCACTTTGATGAGGCCAGGCCCACGCTGCTGCTCAACTCGCATCACGATACGGTAAAGCCTAACCCGGGCTATACGCGCGATCCGTTCAGGCCGGAAATTATTGACGGCAAACTCTACGGTCTCGGCAGCAACGATGCAGGTGGGCCACTCGTGTCACTCATCGCAGCCTTTGTCTATTATTATGATGTACCTGGACTGGCCTATAACCTTGTTCTGGCGGCAACCGCTGAAGAAGAAATCTCCGGCACGGGTGGTATTGAAAGCATCTGGCCAGCGTTGCCCCTTATCGACTGCGCAATTGTAGGTGAGCCCACGCTCGGTGAAGTGGCCGTAGCCGAAAAGGGTTTGCTCGTGCTCGATTGTGTAGCGAAGGGAAAAGCAGGACATGCTGCACGGGAAGAAGGCATCAACGCGATCTACCAGGCATTTGATGATATCGACTGGTTCCGGACGTATGCGTTCCCGAAGATATCGGCCATGCTCGGGCGCGTGAAGATGTCGGTTACGGTAATCAATGCGGGGCAGGCGCACAACCAGGTACCAGCTGAATGCAGGTTTACGGTTGACGTTCGTGTAACCGATGCCTATACACTGGAAGAAGTACTGGAGACTATCAGGCGCAATGTTACGTGCCATGTATCGCCCCGTTCGCTGCGGTTACGGCCATCCGGAATTCCGCGCAGTCATCCACTGATCCAATCGGCCGACCTTATGCAATTAAAGCAGTACGGCTCACCCACAACTTCCGATCAGGCGTTGATCCCCGCAGCATCTGTAAAATTAGGTCCGGGTGATTCCGCACGCTCACACAGCGCGGATGAGTTTATTTATATCGATGAGATCCGGAAGGGAATCGACCTGTATATCCAGTTGATCAGGAATCTTTAAACCCGCAATACGTTGAAGAAAGCCGGAATGATTTACCCGCGTAACCTGCTACCTTGCAACCTGTAACCCATAACCTGTAACTTATCAGAATGAAACTCTGGCAAAAAGATAAAGCTTCGCTAAAAGACGTTGAACTGTTCACGGTGGGGCAGGACCAGGCGATGGACATGTACCTCGCCCGGTTCGATGTGCTCGGCTCGCTGGCGCATATCCGGATGTTGCAGTCGATCAATCTGCTTACAGCCGATGAATTAAAAATTCTTTCCGCAGAACTGAAAAGCATTTATAAACGGATTGAATCAGGCGATTTCAAGGTTGAGGAAGGAGTGGAAGATATTCACTCGCAGGTAGAGCTCGAGCTCACGAAAAAGCTTGGGGATGTTGGCAAGAAGATCCACAGCGGCCGCTCGCGCAACGACCAGGTTTTAGTTGATATCAAATTGTACCTGCGCTACGATCTTGAACAGGTAATTGCCGGCATCCGGTCGCTTTTTGATTTGCTGATCACCCAAAGCGAAACGTATAAAAAGCATTTGCTTCCGGGCTACACCCATTTCCAGCTGGCGATGCCTTCTTCGTTCGGGCTGTGGTTTGGTGCGTATGCCGAAAGCCTGGTCGATGATGTGATCACGCTTGAAGCGGCTTACCGCATTGTCAATAAAAATCCCCTGGGCTCTGCAGCCGGGTACGGCTCCTCATTCCCGCTTAACCGCAAGCTGACGACTGACTTATTAGGTTTTGACGACCTCAACTATAATGTTGTATACGCCCAGATGGGCCGCGGTAAAACCGAGCGTATTGTTGCGAGCGCGTTATCCCATGTAGCTGGCACGCTGGGCAAGCTGGCTATGGATGCTGTGCTCTTCATGAACCAGAACTTCGGGTTTATCAAATTCCCGGACGAGCTGACCACCGGCTCAAGCATCATGCCGCATAAGAAAAACCCCGATGTGTTTGAATTGATCCGTGCGCGCTGCAATCAATTGATTGCATTGCCCAACGACATTGCCATGCTTACCGCCAACCTGCCTTCCGGCTATCACCGCGACATGCAGCTGCTGAAGGAAAAGCTTTTCCCGGCCATTCAAAGCCTGAAAGATTGTTTGCGGATGACACACCTCATGCTGTCGAGCATCGGGGTGAAAGAAAATATTTTACAGGATGATCAGTACAAATTTCTCTTCAGCGTGGAAGAAGTAAACAAGCTCGTGCTGGCAGGTATGCCGTTCCGCGATGCCTATAAAAAGATCGGCCTCGACATTGAGCAGGGAAATTATAATCCATCAACCGAAGTTAATCACACCCATGCGGGCAGCATCGGTAATCCCGGCAACGATCAGATCCAGCGCATGATGCTGGAGGCGCTTGGCAATTTTGAGTTTGAGAAGACTAACCAGGCGGTTGAGGCGTTGTTGAAATAATTTTCGCCTGCATAAATTAAACTTAGATAAGCGCTGCTGTTTAGTTTTATTGTTTTACTAATGCAAAATACGTTAGCTATTTTTCATAACGATACTACTATGTCGCTGTGCATCCTTTGCTGCTAAAGGCAGGCATCTCCCTGCATACTCCCATATACTCCCGATCACCATGCACCCCGGGGGGTATAGTCGGGGCAAAGCCTATCTATAGCCTATCCATAGCCTATGATACGCCTATATAACGTCTATGTGGCAGTAATCCAGACAAGCCGGGTTTAGCCCAGCGCGGGGTGCTACACCGACATAGCGGTTTACCTCAGCCGGGTATGCAGAAATATTTTTTCAGCTACTTCTTTATTCATGTCCCGTTACAAGCTTGCCTGCTGCTCATTAAGTAATGGTGCTGCCGATCATTCGCATATTCCTACTTACTTTTTTGGCATTGCTGCAAAAAAGTAACAAAAAACATCTAGGCCGAAGGATGCTTCAGCCCACTTGCCTTTGCGCCCCCCGCCCTTCGGCCAGGCCACCGCGCGTACTAATTCAACATAGAGAATTTTATATTAGAGTGCTGCAGGGCGGACGTCCACGAACGGTGTGGCGCAAACCGTGGCATGTGCGAAGGCAAAGCGGTTAGCAGCGCGGAGGTGCGCAGCGTTCGTGGTGCCTTTTCTTTTGCTTACTTTTCTTTGGGCAAACAAAGAAAAGTGAGAAGGAATTTCACTGCTTCAGATGCTTTTCCCGATACTCCACCAGCTTGTGATAGACAACCTCTGCCTGCTCACGCACGGCTCTTCCTTAATGCCGATGCGGGAAGCAAGCTCATTCAGGATGGCAAAGTAGCGCTCAAGCGTTTCATTGCTTGGGTCGGTGATGCCAAGGCATTGCATGATCAGCGTATCGAGGCCGGGCTGAGAATACGAATGATCAAGCGCAAGCTTCAGCAGCGTGCTGAAAACGTTTAGCCTTGAGCTCTTCCGTGAGGAGGGACAAAATAAGGCTAGTATCTGTTACTGTTAAAGAGTCATTTACTTTCCTCAACGCATCTTCAAATAGTTTACCAACTTATGAACGGTTTGATCTCAACATTCCTGAACTCGAAACGTTGATGAGAACTGAAACGTTGTTTGGTTATTTCCTGGTGACAAGAAATTGGCATTCACCAAAGTCCCCTTTAAGTAACCTGCTACTCTCCCTCCATATTTTTAAGCTCAATCTCCAGCGCCCGTGTGCTGATAAAGATCTCGTTCAGCGAAAGTGCGAGCGATAGCAGCAGGAACAACAGGCTTGCGCCAAAGGTGACAGACGCCCACAGCGGCTGGCCGAGGTAGAAGCACAGCATGCACAGCACGCAGAAGAAAAAGCTGGTGATGCCCGAGCCCTGCATCTGCTTGATCAGCACTAATCTGCGCTTTAAGTTTTTGATCTGCTCGCGGATGATCGCCCGCTCTTCGCCAACCTGTTTGTACTGCGCGTTCAGGTTGCGGATCAGCGTGGCCAGTGCCAGGAACCGGTTCGTGTACGCCAGCATCAGCAGCGTGATGGCGGGGAACAGCAGGGCAGGGGTGTTGATCGAGAATTCCATGGGCAGGTAGTCGGGGCAAGGATCCTATTCGTACTTTCGCATAAAATTACAACTCGTGCTTCCGCAGACAATTCTTTTGATCATTCTTTTCCTGGTCGTTATCAGCTACAGTTTTGACACGTTCCTGTCGTGGCTGAACGTACGGTCCCAGCCGGCTGACATTCCTGATTCAGTCGCTGCGTTCTATGACCGTGAGAAGTACAGGCGGTCACAGCAGTACCATAAACATCTTACCAATTTTTCGTTTTTAACCTCAGGCTTCAGCTTTTTGCTTTCCGTTCTCATGCTCGCAGCCGGAGGCTTCGGGTGGCTCGATGGCGTGCTCCGACCATATATCCACAATGATATTCTGCTTGCACTTGCCTTCTTCGGTATCCTCACAGTAGCGTCCGATCTGCTAACGATCCCCTTTCAATGGTACAGCACGTTTGTGATCGAGGAGCGTTACGGGTTTAATAAAACAACGATCAAAACGTTCATCACCGACAAGCTGAAAGGTTATGCATTGGGTGCGGTTATCGGGGGCGGCTTGATCAGCCTGCTCATCTGGCTGGTGCAGTTGATCGGCCCGGATTTCTGGGTACTGTTTTCGCTGCTGGCCGCAATCATCATCCTGCTGGTGAACATGTTCTATACAACGTTGTTCCTGCCGCTGTTCAACAAGCTTACACCTCTGGAAGCGGGCGAGCTGAAGACGGCCATTGAAAGCTTCTCGGAAAAGATCAATTTTCCGCTTGATAACATTTTTGTGATTGATGGGTCAAAGCGTTCAAACAAGGCGAATGCATTCTTCTCCGGCATTGGCAAAAAGAAAAAGATCGTGCTCTACGATACGCTTATAGCCAACCACACCATTGATGAGCTCGTGGCCGTGCTGGCGCACGAGGTTGGGCATTTCAAGAAGAAGCACATCATTTGGGGCTACATCCTGTCGGTCGTTCAGGTAATATTCACGCTGTTTGTTTTGTCGCGCATGGTCTTCAATGAAAATGTTTCGCTTGCGCTGGGTGGGAGCGAGCTGGCCATTCACCTGAATTTGTTGGCATTCGGGATTCTGTTTTCACCGATCTCGGGGCTGACTGGCTTGTTCATGAGCCTGTACAGCCGGAAGAATGAGTTTGAAGCGGATGCGTATGCAAAGGAAAACTTCAGCGGAGCTGCGCTGGCAAGCGCATTGAAGAAATTATCCGTGGATAACCTGAGCGACTTGTACCCGCATTCCTGGTATGTGTTCTTTCATTATTCGCACCCGCCTTTATTGAAACGTCTGGAAGCGATTGAACGGTAAGCATGCGGGTCAGTCTGTTGGAATACTAACGCTACTGATTAGCGGAATCACTTGTTAACGTGTCTGCCTCCAGCGACCGGATCCTGTCAAAGCCTTCGTAATCGCCATACGTTCTGTATACCGAATTGATCTCACCTTTCTCAAGCATCTGCTTCAGTTCGGCCTTTGTGAAATAAAATTCCTCGGTAAGAAAGTAGTCCTCATCATTCAGCCGCGAGGTAAAGCGGAAGTATTGAAGCGTGTTCGGGTATACGATTACGGTATCAGACTGAATTCGCGCTACGCGTGAAAAGTAATAGAACGTGCTGTCGTGAATTTCCTTTCGGATTAAATAGACATCTCCAACCTTCGGCT
>CAZHQP010000084.1:0-9787 GCA_964534735.1 uncultured Roseivirgaceae bacterium | reverse complement strand
CTTATTGTTCGATGAAAACGGAAAAGAGCATGCGCTGTTCAGTGGCGATACATTGTTTGTAGGAGATGTCGGCCGCCCGGATTTATTGGATGGAGTGATGTCACGTGAAGAGCTTGCGGGCATGATGTATGATTCCCTGAACAACAAAATCAAAACATTACCGGATAGCGTAGTCCTTTATCCAGCGCATGGACCAGGTTCTGCCTGCGGGAAAAACATCGGCAAGGAAACGTATTCAACCATTGGCGAACAGAAGAAATTTAATTACGCGTTACAGGAAATGACCCGCGAGCAGTTCATTGAAAAAGTTACAGACGGAATTCTTCCTCCGCCTGCATATTTCTTTGAAGATGCCCGCATTAATAAGGAAGGCTACGAACCAATTGAGAAAGTCATCTCAAAAAACAACAAATCACTTTCATTAACTGAGTTTAGAAAAGCAGTTACAGAAGGGGCTGTTATTCTCGATACCCGCAAGCCGGATGATTTTGAAAAGGGATTTATCCCCGGTTCACTGAACATAGGCTTAAATGGTCAATATGCAGTTTGGGTTGGAACCCTCTTGAATATTAATCAACCACTTGTGCTTATTGCAGAGCAAGGTAATGAAGAAGAGGCCGTGCTTCGCCTGGCACGTGTTGGTTACGAAAATGTTGTGGGTTTCTTAAAGGGCGGAGTGAAGTCGTGGGACGGGAAGCTTGATACGGTTGAGACTATTACGGCTGAACAAATGAAAGCCGAGCTTGCCAAAGGCATTCAAGTGCTGGATGTGCGCAAACCCGGTGAGTGGGCAGTAAGTCATATCAAAGATGCTTCATTCTTGCCATTAGCTGATATCTTAACGAATACTGAAGCACTCAATAAAAGCAATCCGTACCTCGTGCATTGTGCGGGCGGTTATCGTTCGATGATCGCGATCTCGATGCTAAAGCGGTTGGGTTTCACAGGCAGACTGGTGAACATTCAGGGTGGGTTTGGCGCCATGCAAACAGCAGGTCTTCCCACGGTAACAGAAGAAGTAACTGCTTAATTATTCTACTGGCTTTGCAGCCTGGAACATTTCTTCCGTAATTGTTCGGTTATTGTTTGAATCGGAATCCACCAGGATTTTCCAGACCTCATTTTCTTTTCGCAGCGCTACATGAAATTGACCGTAACCGGTTCGTTTTTCACCCTTCGCGTTAATGGTTTCATTTTTATAGTACCCGACTTCAAAAGCCTGACTTCCGTTTGAAGTACGTTCCAGGAACCTGAGCTCAAACGTGTCCTTGGTTTTCTCAACTTCCATAGCCTGCTTCCAGGCCGGCCAGCTCAAGTTCAGATCTTTCTTATACTGCTCAAAATTCAAAATGTGCCTGTGATCGCGCTCTACGCGCATCACATCTTTTGAATGTAAATTCATAAAACCATCAACATCATGCGCCAGAAGTGTTTTAATAAACGGCTTCCAGACCTGTTCGTTGATCTCTTTCTCTGAATTCTGACTGAATGCAGCAGCGCTGACTAAAGCCAAAAGAATAACTAAAATCTGATTTCGAAATTTCATGGCACGATTATTTGAGGATGATAAGCTAAAGTACGAAATTACATAAGATGAGAATTCTCGCAATAACCCTTATCACGTTAACTTCACTGCCACTTTTTGGGCAGTATCGCGTAGAGATCACCATTAAAGGCCTGGAAGAAGTGAAAGGCTCTGTGCTGGTTGCTGTGTACAACAGCGAGGAGTCTTTCATGAAGAAGCATATTGCATCGAAAAAAATAAAGGTAACAGATAAAGTGGTTACACTCTTTTTTGAAAATGTTAAATCAGGTGATTACGCTGTTACTACCTTTCATGATGAAAATGATAACGATAAGCTTGACAGTAATTTTGTTGGAATTCCGAAAGAACTTTATGGTTTCTCAAACGATGCAAAAGGATCATTTGGCCCGCCTTCTTTCGAAAAAGCAAAAGTAAAAGTGGATGGCGATAAAAAGCTTGTAATTACTTTGAAGTAGCACAGTTGCTTAACGCCTTGCTGGCTTCGGTTACATCAACAATTCCGTGCTCGTTTTCCCAACTGTTGTAGATATATGTAGCGATCTCTGCAATCTCCAGATCCGTAAGTGACGAAACGCCTGGCATAGCCTGAACAAAGGTTTTTCCGTTCACTGTGAGATTTCCTTTTGAGCCATGTTTCATCAGACATAATACCTGAGTCAGATTCTGATCCATGTAATCAGATTGTTTCAACGGGGGATAGACCTGTCCGAGGCCCGTTCCGTTTTTCTGATGGCAGTTACTGCAATGCTTCACGTAGAGCACTTCGCCCCGCACGTAGTATTGCTGAAATTTAACAGAGCTTCTATCGACTGAGCTTGAATTCGAAGAACACGCACTGATTAAAAGTGCAAGAAAAATAAATCCGAAGTATAAAATCTGAAATTTTAAATTCCGGTTATTCACTTTCCAGTCTTTTAATGTCATCTATCAAACGATTTACATCGTCTTCTTTCGTGCCATCATATTTGCCCCGGATTCGACCTTGCCGGTCAATTAACAAAAAAGCTCCGCTGTGAATAAAGCCATCCGGTTCAGCTTTATCTTCCATGGCGGTAGCGAAATAACTTTTCTGAGCAAGCTCAAATACATATTCCTTTGGCTGACCGCTTGCAAAATGCCACTTCTTGCTCTCAACGCCTAACCGCTTTGCAAAATCATGCAGCAGCTCAACGGTGTCGTATTCCGGATCAATCGTGTGCGAAAGAATCAGTACTTCATCGTCATTTTGAACAGCCTCATACACCCGAAGCATTTGTGTTTTCATAATCGGGCAAATTGTTCGGCAGGATGTGAAGAAGAAATCGGCTACATAAATTTTTCCTTTAAACGTTTCGTTAGTGATCTTTTGATTGTCCTGGTTCGTGAACTCAAATGGAGCAATTGTGTGATAAACTGTATCCGTAATTTGCTTGCCGTCCGCTTCATGCGTATTTACCTCCCGCTGACCGAAAATGGGAAGTTTTTTTTCCTGGCAACTTGTTATCAAAATGATGAGACTGAAATAGGAAAACAGAATACGTTTCATAAAAAAGATTTGCCTGTCGGGACAAATCTCTTCAATAATCCTTGCTTCTACAAGAACGTCAGCTCACTACCTGTAAAGCTTCTCGTAATACTCTTTTGCCATCCGCCCCGAATCAAATTCAGGTAGTACATCTTTCATGCTGGCTTTGACAACTTTCAGCCATTTGGCCGGACTGCCGTAGTACATCGGAATAATCTCATTCTCTAATACATCCAGCAGGCTGGCAGCTTCCATTTTATCTTTTGTTTCCTGGGGCAGTGAGTCCTCAGCCGTTTTTATGATGAACGAATTTTTTCCATGCCTGGCGAACTCAGGGACCCAACCATCCGGTATCGAAAGGTTAACAGATGCATTCATGGCGGCTGTCATACCGGAGGTACCGGAAGCTTCGCGATACATGCATGGATTATTCAGCCAGATATCAGAACCTTTTTTCAAATGTCCGGATAACCAAAGCTCGTAACCGGTTAGAATTGTACAGTTTTTAAGGTCCTTGGTTTTCCAGTAGATCTCGTTAAAGATGTTAATCGCAGAAAAATCTTCCGGATAAGGTTTGCCTGCCCAGATGATTTGAACGGGGTATTCGTTGTTCTCGACCAGTTTTAAAAAACGATTGAAATCATGTAACAAAAGATTGGCTCGCTTGTATCCGGCAAAACGTCTCGCCCAGACAATGGTTAAAACATTTTCGTCAAACAATTTTCCGGTTTGATTGGCAATTGCTCTGAAAAGCTTGCGTTTCAGTTCCTTCTTGTGCTTCACTAAACCTTTATCATCATTCTTTGTTAATGCTTCTTCAAGCTCTTCGTCCATCCAATACGTTTTGTTTTGCGCATTCGTAATCGCTTCAATCCTGCAGATCCCTTTATAATCATTCCACATTCCCCTGGAAACTTCACCATGCAATTGTGAAACTCCATTCGCCACTTTAGCGAGTCGCAGCGCAGTGAGTGTATAATTTAGCACTCCATTTTCGGGATAAACATATTCTTCAATTTGCTCGAGCGTCAACCCATTAAAGAAGCTCATACTGTTCAGCAATGGAATGCTGTGCTCTTCGTTGCCGGCCTTCTCAGGGGTATGCGTTGTGAATACAACGCGTTTCTTCACTTCGTCAACGCTCGCATACTTATTAAGTAAATAAAAACACATAGGTAACGCATGGCCTTCATTCATGTGATAGATTTCAGTCTTGCGTTCGAGAATGTCAATCAGCTTCGCTCCGCCAATTCCTAACAAAATGGATTGCGCGATCCGTGTCGTTTCATTCGGATCATATAACCGATGACTGATTGTTTGCGCGAGAAAATCATTTTCCGGAATATCGGTACTTAATAGAAATAACGGAGCAGAATTAAATACTTCAGGCCTCAGCAAGTATGCCTTTACGTAAACTTTCGCTCCATGAATAGTGATTGGGAAAATAATATGGGTGTCTTCCAGAAAAGAATAATCTTTGTCGCGGAAGCTCACCCGCAACGTTTGGTCCTGGTTGCGCTCCTGGTCGTAATAACCTTTCTTCCATAAAATGCCAATACCAATCAGGTTTTGCCTGAGCTCGAAGGCGCTCCGTAAATGTGAGCCGGCTAAAAACCCAAGTCCGCCACTGTAGATTTTGAGCGGCTGATCAATCGCAAACTCCATCGAGAAATAAGCAACCGGTTTAGCGTAGTTTTTGGCGAATTTGTACGGGAAAAGTGTCTGTAAATCGATCATTGGGGTTAGGTAAAGTTTCCAAACTACTAAAAGGAATGGGAGTTCGTTTAATCCATTAAAGAAATTTATCTGAACTCCATTATGCAATCGTTTGAAGTTATTGTTTTGAAATTGTGAAACTTTCCGAGCGCGACTGGTACGCGACTTGATTGTGGTTAGCGAAAACACTTATCTTGAGAGCCGATGAGAATTAAACTCTTGCTCTTTTTTCTTCTTTCAGCAATTTCTGTCAGTGCGCAGGAAACACCCTATGTGATCCTGGTTTCATTTGATGGTTTTCGTTACGACTATGCGGAACGTTATAATCTTCAAAACTTTAAAAAGTTCATTAGCAAAGGCGCCTCTGCGGAAGCGTTAATCCCTTCATTCCCCAGCAAAACATTTCCAAATCATTATACGCTCGTTACCGGATTATATCCCGGTAATCATGGTCTGGTAGATAATGAGTTTTATGACGCGGCCCGGAAAAAGCTTTATACTACTAAAAACAGGTTGATGGTTGAGGATACTTCTTTTTACGGAGGCACACCGTTATGGCAGCTCGCACAGCAGCAAGGAATGAAGTCAGCATCATTTTTTTGGGTAGGATCAGAGGTAAAAATTCAGGGTACATTCCCGGATTATTACAAACTGTATGATTCAAAAATCAGTAATGAAGAACGGGTTGAGCAAACCATTAGTTGGTTGAGGCTTCCGGAAGCAGAGCGCCCGCATTTTATCTCACTTTATTTTTCAATGGTCGATCATGAAGCACACGAAAGCGGGCCTGCTTCTGCAGAGACTCAAAAAGTTCTGCACACAGCCGATTCGCTTTTAGGTATGCTGATGGATAAGGTTAAGGCAACAAAATTGCCCGTGAATATTATTATTGTATCGGATCACGGCTTATATGAAATGAAGCGTACACAGAAGGTTTTCCGCTATGTCGATCAGTTGATCAATGTGAATGACTCTTCCGTAGTATATGCCAATGCAGGATCACAGGTTCATTTTTATACAAAACGTGTTGACTCGTTATATGCAATGTTGAAAAAACAGGGAAATGGTTTTAAGGTTTATAGACAAAATGAATTTCCTGAACGCTGGCATTACAAACACGTTCGCTCAGGCGATGTTTTGATCGTGGCGGATCCGGGAACATATTTTTTAAGTGCACCCAGGGATTTAAGCACGTGGGAGGGGACCGGCAACTTTGGCGAGCATGGCTATGATCCGATCTTGACAAAAGAAGTTTATGGAATTTTTTATGCAATAGGCCCGAACGTAAAGCCTGGTGTTAAGCTTAAGCCGTTTGAGAACATTCATGTATATCCGTTTGTGGCGAAGATCCTGGGATTGAAAACTCCGAAGATTGATGGAGATGAGAAGACTTTAGAAAAGATTTACCGGAAATAATTAACTGCTCAGGTGACTTAACATTTCTTCAAGGGAAGAAAAATTCGATGAATTGATTTGCCATCTTCCTGATTTCACCTCCACTTTTATTTCTGCATCATCAGTAAGCAAAAAACCATTCCGCTCCAATGCATTCTTCGTCCACAAAAATTCGTATCCCTCACCAATAAGCTTGACTGATTTGTTCCGCCAGGCTTCATGGAATACTTTTCCGGTTTTCAGATCAAAGCCTTTAAGCTGAAAAATCTCATCGAACGAACCGTCCAATACAAGATCTTCCGGAATACCTGTGATCAGTTTTTTATCCTTACCGGCTAACCAAATCAGATCTGCGGTTTGCAGGGCAAGATCCAATTCATGCGTAGCAACTAAAATGGCTTTGTTTGAATTTCGCGCAAGCCTCCGCAACAGATTCATGATCTCAACTCTGTTATTAAGATCAAGATGGGCAGTGGGTTCATCCAATAAAATGATTGGAGTATCTTGTGCCAGCGCCCGTGCGATCATCGCCATCTGCAACTGACCATCGCTGAGCTCGTAAAGTTTTTTTCCGGCTATGTTCCGGATATGTGTAGCATCAATTGCATGTTCAACGATTGAAAAATCCTGCTTACTGAGTTTGATGTTCCAATCGAGATACGGATACCGGCCTAACGTAACCAGTTCCGTTACCGTCATATTCACGGTATTGATACGATCGGTTAATACGACTGAGATTTTTTTCGGATCAATCTCACCTCTCCCTTGGGAGAGGGGTGAGGGGGTGAGGGGCCTTTGTACCCCCGCCAACGTCCGGATCAGCGAAGATTTACCACTTCCATTCGCACCCATGAAACAAACCAGTTCACCTGCCCGAAGCTCCAGATCAATATTTTCAAACAATACATGTAGTGAATTTCCTTCGGTATACCCGACCGACAGATTTTTCGCGTGCAGTAAAATCTCCCGGCTCATATCCTGATTTTTTTACTGCGAACAATCACCCAAATAACTACCGGTGCGCCAATCAACGCAGTCACAACATTAATCGGTAAGACAAAATCACTACCGGGCAGCCGGGTAAGGATATCGCAGAATAACGTAATGACGGCCCCGGATAAAAGCACTGCGGGAATCAGAACTTTATGATTAGTGGTATCAATTAAAAGCCGTGTTAAATGCGGAACGGCCAGGCCTACAAAAGCGATTGGCCCGCAAAAAGCAGTCACTGCTCCGGTTAAAATACTTGTCCCTATAATAATGAGAAGGCGCGACCGCTTAAGTGCTACGCCCATGCTGGCGGCATAATTATCCCCTAACAGCCAGGCATTCAGTGGTTTTATCGAACTCAAGGCAATCCCGGTCCCGATAACAATTACTGTGGTTAGGATTCCTATCTCATTCCAACTGATGCTGTTCATGTTCCCGAACGTCCAAATAATATAGTATTGCAAATCCTCCTTTTGGCTCATGAACTGAAGCACGCTTACAATCGAGGAGGTCACAGCCCCAATCATCAACCCGATCATTAATAGAGAGACATTATCCTTGATTCGGTGTGCAATGACCAAAACCACAAGAAAAACCCCCGAACATCCAATACTCGCGGCCAAAGCAATTGTTAGGGATGATGAATATAAAGAGCCTATTCCTCCGGTAAGTACCAGTAAAGCAACCGCCCGGCCAGCGGATTTCTGAACAGTGTCTGCATAAGCAATCCTCCCAGTGCCAACGCGCCCCCGGCCAGTATACATGTAAAGGCTTTTGTAAGCCGAAAGTCGAAAATAATGTCTGCCCAAACCGGGTTGGAAGGTTCTCCACCCGTCAGAACTTTGAATGTATCCGTCAAGGGGATCTTTACGCTGCCAAGAGAAATATTTACCAGAAACAGCACAAACAGCAGCGCGGGCAACAAAATCCACCAGTATTTTTGCAGGCTGCTTTTCATTTCAAGGCTTAAAAACCGCGTAATGATACTGATTTTCAGGGTTTTTTAGCGAATCAACTCTGGAAGGCTAATCTCCCGGAAAATTTTGAAACCCGCCCTTGTTACCTATACTTTGTTTCCTATCTTTGCAGTCCTTTTTGGAGCCACATAGGCCCAAAATCCTGAAAAACAGACATTAAACGGTTATAAACCATGCCTGGAATTATAGGACGCAAAGTGGGGATGACGAACGTTTATGGTCCAGAGGGTGAGAACATCGCCTGTACTGTGATCGAAGCGGGACCCTGCACCGTCACACAAGTTAAAAATGTAGAAACTGACGGATACCGTGCAGTTCAACTCGCTTTCGGTGAAAAGAAAGAGAAGAGCACTACCAAAGCTGCTCTTGGTCACTTCAAGAAAGCGAACACAACTCCTAAAAAATCTATCGCTGAGTTCCGCGACTTCCGTAAGGAGTTCGAAGGAATGGTTGAGCTTGGAAAGCAAATCAACATCACTGACGTATTTGCGGAAGGTGATTTCCTGGATGCAATCGGTACCTCAAAAGGTAAAGGTTTCCAGGGTGTTGTTAAGCGCCACGGCTTTAGCGGGGTGGGTGGAGCAACTCACGGTCAGCATAACCGTCTGCGTGCACCCGGTTCAATGGGTAACGCATCTTTCGCGTCACGTGTACCAAAAGGCAAGCGCTTGGCTGGCCGTATGGGTAGCGATCGCGTAAAGGTTGCCAACCTGAAGGTTGTGAAAATCATGGCTGATCAGACCATCATCGTGATCAGCGGCTCGGTTCCGGGCGCTATTAATTCAACTGTAATTCTCCAGAAATAATGGAAGTAGCATTATTAAAATATAGTGGCGAGAAGTCGACCAAGAAGGTAAGCCTTCCGGAGACTGTGTTTGGCATCGAGCCAAACGACCACGCGATATACCTGGATGTAAAGAGCTTCCTCGCGAATCAGCGTCAGGGAACACACAAGTCCAAGCCGCGTAATGAAATTTCCTGTTCTTCTAAAAAAGCTGAAGAAGCAATAAGGAACCGGTGGGGCACGTGCGGGTAACATCAAAAACCCTCAGTTCAAAGGTGGTGGCCGCGTTTTCGGTCCTACGCCTCGCGACTACTCGTTTAAGCTGAACAAGAAAGTAAAAGACCTGGCTCGCAAGTCAGCGCTTACCTATAAGGCAAAAGACAACGCGATTGCTGTGCTGGAAGATTTCTCTTTCGAGACTGCGAAAACAAGCCAGTACGCAAAGATGCTTTCAGCAATTTCTTTGGCGGATAAGAAGACATTGTTGGTGCTTCCTGAAAAGAACAAGAATGTTGTTCTGTCAGGCAGAAACATTAAAAACGCGAAAATCACCACCGCTGATCAGATCAATACATACGATGTGATGAATGCCGACAGCGTGATCTTCGTGGAAAGTTCTGTGAGCAAGGTTGAAAACTTATTAAATAAAGACTAATGAGCGTCCTGAAGAAACCATTGGTTACTGAGAAAGTATCAGCCCTGAACGAAAAGGGTCGTTACGGCTTTTTCGTAGACATCAACGCCAACAAGGTAGAGATCAAGAAGGCGGTTGAAAAACAATACGGTGTAAACGTAGTAAGCGTAAACACCATGAACGTAATGGGCAAACTGAAGACCCGCTACACAAAAACCGGAATTCTCGCTGGCCGTCAGCA
>CAZHQP010000083.1:0-9842 GCA_964534735.1 uncultured Roseivirgaceae bacterium | reverse complement strand
TTGTGGCTGATGAGGCCATAAAAGATTCAAACCTTCCGCTGTCAGAACTCAACCCGCATCGTGTGGGTGTTATCTGGGGTTCGGGCATCGGAGGGTTATTCACCTTCCAGGAAGAAGTTAAATCCTTTGCAAAAGGAGACGGCACACCCCGCTTCAATCCTTTCTTTATTCCTAAAATGATCCCCGATTTAAGTGCGGGTCATATCTCCATCAAGTACGGCTTTCGCGGACCTAACTTTGTAACCGTTTCAGCGTGCGCTTCTTCAACCAATGCGATCTATGATGCTTATACCTATCTCCGTCTTGGGAAAGCTGACATCATTATCTCCGGTGGATCTGAGGCAGCTGTAACGGAGGCGGGTGTTGGCGGGTTCAATTCCATGAAAGCATTATCGGAGCGCAACGATTCTCCTGAAACTGCTTCAAGACCTTACGACAAAGAGCGTGATGGTTTTGTATTGGGCGAAGGTGCCGGTGCATTGGTACTCGAAGAATATGAACACGCTAAAAAACGCGGAGCAAAAATTTATGCCGAAGTGATTGGTGGCGGTATGTCAGCCGATGCATATCACATCACTGCTCCTCACCCGGATGGCGAAGGTATTACACAGGTAATGATCAATGCACTTGACGAAGCCGGTATTAAACCTTCGGATGTAGATTACATTAACACGCACGGAACTTCTACTCCGCTCGGAGACATAGGCGAGATCCGCGCGATTGAAAAAGTATTTGGTGAGCATTCATACAAGATGAACATCAGCTCAACCAAATCGATGACCGGTCACTTGTTGGGTGCTGCCGGAGCAATTGAAGCCATCGCTTGTCTGATGGCCATCCATGAATCCGTTGTTCCTCCTACCATCAATCACTTTACGGATGATGACGGGCTGGACAAACGTCTCAACCTTACATTCAACACCGCGCAAAAGCGCGAAGTGAACGTAGCATTGAGCAATACTTTTGGTTTTGGCGGCCACAATGCCTCCATTATCCTGAAGAAAGTCTAAGCCTTCCCCTTCTTCTTTCATTCATTTTACCGATTGCAGTCGGGTTCTTGCCGTATTCGTATTACCTTAGCAGAAACACAAATCAGGCATACGCGTGGTGTGGGATTTATTAAAGCTTCCAAAACGAAAAGCACAGTCATCTGATAAAAAGATTATCAGCGCGCTACAGACTATCGCTGGGTTTACTCCCAAAAATCTTGAGCTTTACCGGTTAGCAACACTTCACAGTTCCATCGCCAAAGAAGGCAAGAACGGGTTCAAGGAAAGCAACGAACGGCTTGAGTATTTAGGCGATGCCATCCTGGGTGCTGCCGTTGCCGATTTTCTCTTCAAAAAATTTCCTTTTAAAGATGAGGGATTTCTGACAGAGATCCGGTCGCGCATTGTTAACCGGGAATCATTAAATCTACTCGCCAAAAAGATTGGTATTGGAAGCATTGTCCAGTTTGATCAGAAGAACGCTCAGCTTCAGCAAGTAATTTTGGGCAATACATTGGAGGCATTGGTCGGAGCGATCTATCTCGATAAAGGTTATTTAAAGTGCAAGCATTTTGTGATCACCAAACTGATCACTCCGCATTATGATCTTGATCAATTAATTAACGTAAGCTCGAATTTCAAAAGTAAGCTTATCGAATGGAGCCAGCGAGAAGGCAAGGAAGTCAAGTTTGAAATTGTCAGCGTACAGAAGGGTAAGCTTCATAAAGAGTTCACTGCCCAGGTTTTTATAGACGCAGTAGAAATGGGTACCGGCTTCGGAAACAGCAAGAAAAAAGCCGAGCAGGATGCGGCTTTTAAAACCTGCGAAAAGCTGAACATTATTCAGAAAGTTGAGGTTAAGTAAATATGACGCAGCGCTCAGCTTCTCTCCCATCCGGTCCGGTAAAAATTGGCGGAGCTACGGTTAACCAGGTCCCGATGGACTGGCGGAATAACACCGCAAACATCATTTCAGTTATTGAAGAAGCTGTTCAAAATCAGGTGAAGATTCTTTGCCTGCCCGAGCTTTGTATAACCGGCTATGGCTGTGAAGATATGCTCCTCAGCGACTGGTTATCTGAAAGAGCATGGGAAGAATTGTTAAAGATCAAGCCGCATTGCAAGAACATTACCGTTTCAGTTGGATTGCCTGTTCGGATTGAAGGCTTAACCTACAATGGAGCGTGCGTAATCAGCAATGGAAATATCCTGGGAATTACATTCAAACAAAATCTTGCCAAAGATGGAGTTCATTACGAACCACGCTGGTTTGATACATGGCTTCCAAACAAGATCATAACACTTGAACGAAACGGAGAAAAAATTCAGGCGGGTGACCTGGTCTATGATGTAGACGGCATCCGGTTTGGGTTTGAGATCTGCGAAGATGCGTGGCGCAAAAAATCAAGACCGGGTTATCGCTTGGTCGAACGTGGGGTTGATTTAATTTTAAATCCCAGCGCAAGTCATTTTGCAATGGGCAAAAGCTTATTGCGGGAAGAGGAAGTTGTTCGACTGGGTTCTGAGCTATTTGATTGCGTATATGTTTTTGCCAATCTCTTAGGCAACGAAGCGGGCAGAATGATATACGATGGTGACATTATCATCGCGCAAAAAGGAAAACTCGTAGCGGTTAATAACCGGCTGAACTTTAAAAAAACAAACCTGCTTTGGCGGGAGATTGATTTTTTTAATCCTTCAAAAACAAATCCTGCCCGAATAACCGATAATAAGGAAAAGAACGAAGAACTTGCCCGCGCAACATCGCTGGCGTTATACGATTACTTAAGAAAAAGTAAGTCCAAAGGATTTGTGTTGTCATTAAGCGGTGGCGCAGATTCATCCATGTGCGCTGTACTAGTTGCAGAAATGGTAAGACGTGCTTCTGAAGAATTAGGTTTGGATCTGTTCTGTAAAGAGCTCGGATTAGAAAGTGTCAGCGACTCTAAATCAGCAGTAAATAAACTATTAGCGTGTGCCTACCAGGGAACAGACAACTCTTCACCCGCAACACTTCAGTCTGCACAGAAGCTTGCTGAATCGATTGGCGCTGAGTTCTACAACTGGAATATTCAGTCTGAAGTTGACAGTTATACTGATAAGATTGAAAAAGCATTAAAACGCGAAACGAACTGGGAGAATGACGACATCAGCCTGCAGAACATTCAGGCACGTGCACGCTCACCAATCATCTGGATGCTGGCCAATATTAAACGAGCAATTTTATTAACAACTTCCAACCGCAGCGAAGGTGATGTTGGCTATGCCACCATGGATGGCGACACCAGCGGAAGTCTGGCACCTATTTCCGGTATCCATAAAACATTTATTCTGCAGTGGTTAAGGTGGGCAGAAAAAAATCTTGGTTATTCAGGACTCAATCCGGTAAATAATTTACAGCCAACCGCTGAGCTTCGTCCGTTGGAACGAAATCAGACAGACGAATCTGATCTGATGCCGTACGCAGTACTTGCCCGAATAGAGCAGTATGGAATTTATGAGCGCAATCCTCCGGTCGAGATTTTTAATAAGATGAAAGGTGATTTTTCAGACCCCATTCAGCTTAAAAGCTACATTAAAAAATTCTTTAAGCTCTGGTCGATTAATCAATGGAAGCGCGAGCGTTTCGCACCTGCTTTTCACCTGGATGATATGAATGTGGATCCGCGAACCTGGTGTCGGTTCCCGATACTTTCTTCCGGATTTGCAGAGGAGCTTGATGAATTAGATAATCTTGATTAGCAGGCATGCAGGAATTAGGCATTAGCTAAACAGCTTGTTAATTTTCTCTTAATCTAATGCCTAATGCCCAATGCCTTGCTATATTTGCAGCTATGAATACTTTGAACTTCATCATCTGGAACGCCAGTCCTGAAATATTCTCTCTCCCAATTAAATTCTGGTTCATCGACACTACCCTTACCCTTCGCTGGTATGGATTATTCTTTGCGCTTGGTTTTTTGATCAGCCAGCAGATCCTGTATTACATGTTCAAACAGGAAGGCAAGCCTGAAAAGGATGTTGATACACTTACGATTTACATGGTTATTGCTACGATTATCGGAGCCCGGTTAGGTCATGTATTGTTTTATGGTGATGAACAATTTGGCCCGCTTTGGTACCTTCAGCATCCTATTGAAATACTCAAAGTTTGGGAAGGTGGCCTGGCAAGTCATGGTGGCGCTATCGGGATTCTGTTTGCTTTATGGCTTTACAGCCGCAAGAAAAAACCGGGTCAGAATTACTTACAAACACTTGATCGGATTGTGATTCTCGTTGCGTTAACAGGTGCCTTGATCCGCTTTGGAAATGTCATGAATTCTGAAATTATCGGTAAACCAACTGAATCAGATTATGGAGTCGTGTTTGCGCGCAACGTTACGGATGCCCTGATGAAAGATGATAACATCAAAGATGTCAGTTATATAAAAGATGATTCAACGGAAGCAAGTGGAAACTATAGGCCAATCAAGATACTGGTGGAGTTCAAGCCCAACCCGGTAAGTACATCCGAAATTTTTGCAGAACACGTAGAAAGTGTTGTAGACGATATTCTTACACATCATCCGCGTGTGAGAGAACACATTTATGAACCCGGGCCTCTCAACTATACTTTATCAAAAGATGAAGCCGGAACTTATTTTGCCATTATTAAAACAAATGCTATTGCGAGACATCCGGCTCAGCTATACGAATCCATCTCGTGCCTGATCCTGTTTGCTTTCCTACTATGGCTTTGGTTCAAATACAAACTTAATCTGCCGGAAGGAAGATTGTTCGGAATTTTCCTGATCGTTTGCTTCGGATTACGGATCGTTTGGGAATTTATGAAAATCAACCAGGTTGATTTTGAAAATGAGCTTCCGCTAAACATGGGCCAGCTTCTCAGCATTCCGCTGGTGCTTTTCGGAATCTTTATTCTTATCCGGTCGTACCGGGTTAAGCAGAAATAGTTTTCATAATGTTAATAAACGCGTGTGCGGCACAGCTTAATAATTCTCCTGATTATTTGCAGTGCCGCATTCAGCGCTTCGTCAGTCTTTGGTAACAGCATAATTTCTGCTGATACCATTAAACGCAAGCGCGTTACCGTAACCGATACGTCACGTTATCTGCAAGTCAACAGGATTATTATTGTTGGCAATAAGCTTACCCGAAATTCAATTATTGAAAGAGAACTTGCCTTGAAAGCAGGTGATTTCATTCAGGAAGCATACCTTTCTGAAGTTCTTGAAAAAGACAGGCGTAAGATTTTCAACCTGCGTTTGTTCCATACAGTTGCAATTCATCCGGTGGATGCCGGAAATAATAAGATTGATCTGCTCATTCAGCTGGAAGAACGCTGGTATACTTTTCCGATCCCGATTTTCAGATTATCCGACCGGAATTTTAACGAATGGTGGGAAAATTATCATCATGATTTTAATCGCGTAAACTACGGCCTCAAGCTATACCAATACAATTTATGGGGCCGTAACCACACCCTTATCTTTACTTCACAGTTTGGTTTTCAAAAAAGATTTGAGCTCACATATCGCATACCGTATATAAACGCTAAACAAAAGCAGGGATTGATTTTTGAAATGGATTTAACCGAAACCAGGAACGTAGCAGACAGCACAGTTAATCACAAACTTGATTT
Source organism: uncultured Roseivirgaceae bacterium (assembly GCA_964534735.1). Taxonomy (GTDB): domain Bacteria; phylum Bacteroidota; class Bacteroidia; order Cytophagales; family Cyclobacteriaceae; genus UBA2336. The sequence continues at coordinate 4,211 of CAZHQP010000083.1, read as the reverse complement.
TTTTAAGTTTAATCGGGTGCTCCGAAACACAAAAGGAGTCGGCTTAACCTACACATATCGGAATAATTTTTATAATCATCACCGGATCAAATACGAGTACCGTCAAACCAATATTGCTGATACGTTACAGGATCTGAATCCAAACTACCTGGGCAAGAATCGGTCCCGGCAAAAATATGACGCAATTACCTATGAGTTCACATCCGATCACCGCGACATCGCTGCATATCCCCTGCACGGCAGCGTGTTTAATTTTCATATTCAAAAGTATGGAGTGGGGCTCCATGATGATCTCAACAAAACCGATGGCTATGCCAGTTTTGCCGGATTCATAGATCTGAAAAAGAATTTCTTTTTTTCCAACCTGTCGTTCCTGTATCTCAGCGCCCCGGACAATCTGCCCTATTTCAATTATGGCGCGATGGGCTACGACAAAATATTTGTTCGGGGCTATGAAATTTACGTGATTGAAGGACCGCAATTCTTTCTTAACAAAACAACTTTCAAAAAACGAATTTTCTCGCGCAACTGGAATCTTGATTTCTGGCCAATTGAACAATTCAATTACTTCCCCCTCGCTATTTACTTAAAAGCATATGCCGATTGGGGATATGTGAATAATTATTCTGCTTACACTGACAACTCACTTAATACGATGCTTTCCAATAAATTCCTTGGAGGTGCAGGAGCCGGAGTCGATATCGTTACTGCATACGATATGGTGATACGGTTAGAATACACATTTACTTCTCAAAACACCAACGGATTCTTTCTGCACATCAAGAAAGAGTTTTAACTCATTACTCACAAACAATAACAAAGTCAATAGGAGTTACTCCCATTGACTTCCTCATAAAATCGGAACAGATTTTCGTATAACGATCTTCTGTGCACTTACGCTACCTGCTCTTACTGTTAATTTGTGCCAGCTTAGCCTCTGCACAGAGTGTTTCAACTCAAATTGGGTCACGTGCCAACGGAGTTGGTTATGCTTCAGCTGCGCTCTTCGATTCCTGGAGTACTTTTAATAACGTTGCAGGCTTGGCGAAAGTTGACAAATTTTCAACAAGCTTCACTTACGACTCACATCCTTCACTAAGCGGAGCCAACAGAATGGCAGCAGTTGTTGCTATTCCCGTAAAGATCGGAGTTATGAGCGCAGGCGCGTATCGATTTGGTGATCAACTTTACAACGAGCAGATTATTACTGCGGGTTTTGCCAATAAATTCGGATTGGCATCACTCGGTGCGCAGGTTAATTATATTCAATATAGTGCAGAAAGTTTTGGAACCAAAGGAGTTGTGAGTGTTAACCTGGGTGGCATAGCGGAACTGACATCTAAACTGTCTATTGGAGCGTACATTATTAATATCAATCAGCCCGAGATCAGCGGAGAAGAAAAGCTGCCGACTAAATTAATTGCCGGGCTCGGACTTAAACCCATTGATAAAGTTTTCATCGCAGCTGAGATTGAAAAAGATCTCGAATACGATCCTGCCTGGAAAATGGGAATAGAGTATGCGTTTCATAAAAAATTCTGTGCCCGGACAGGTTATAACCTTCATCCAAACACTGCTTTCTTTGGACTGGGTTTTAAAACAAGCAAGCTCACGATAGACTATGCAATCCAGCATAACTTACTGCTTAGCCTGAGTCATCAGGCATCAATTGGTTATCAGTTCGGTAATAAATGATGCGGTACACCATCATATTGCTGATAGTAACTACATACATTCCTACCCTGTTCGCACAGGAGTATCCTCAAAAAGATGTTGATCTGGAAGTTCTTGCTGATGAGATCTTCGGATTTCAGGACCTTGATCTCAACTACCAAGAACTTTATGAAAACATGGCTCAGTTATTGGCAAACAAAATAAATCTGAATACGGCCAGTACAGAAGAACTCCGCTTCCTGAATTTATTGTCAGAAGAGCAGGTTCAAAATCTGATTACATATCGATCTGAGAACGGTCAGTTACTTTCTGTATATGAACTTCAGTCTGTCCCCGGGTTTGATCTGGAGATTATAAACAAGATCATCCCGTTTGTTAAGGTTGATGATAGCGCAGGAGGTTCTTTGATCAAGCGAATTATTTCAGAAGAAAATAATTATCTCATTGCCAGATATGATCGTACACTGGAAACAAAGGATGGTTTCAAACAGGATAAAAGTCCATCAACAAGATTTAAAGGCGATGATGGCGATTTGTATCTCCGTTTTCGCACCAGCAAACCGGGAGATTTTAGTCTTGGCTTTACACTTGAAAAAGATGCCGGTGAACAAATCACGTGGAATTCTCAAAACAAACAATATGGTTTTGACTTTCTATCCTTTCACACTCAATTCCTGAATAAAGGAAAGTTAAAGAATCTAATCATCGGTGATTATCAAACACAATTCGGGCAAGGCTTACTGTTAGGTGGAAGTTTTGGCTATGGAAAGGGTTCTGAAGCGGTAATGACCGTCAGACGAAGCAACCTCGGATTTCTCCCCTACACTTCCGCCAACGAAACCGGCTACAAACGCGGTGCAGCCGCAACATACGAACTCATGCATTATGTTTTTGTGTCAGGATTTTACTCCAATGCTTTGCGTGATGCTTCTGTGAACAGCGATACACTGGAGAGTTCATCTATATCTTCCTTTCAGACAACCGGTTTTCACCGCAATGCAAATGAGCTTGCGAACCGGCACCAGATCAGGGAAGAAAACTATGGTGGTATACTCAACTTCAGAAAGGGAGCTATCGATGCAGGAGTAATTTGTAATATTCTTAATTACAGTATCCCTATTGATCGCGATCCCCAGCCGTACAACCAGTTTTCATTCGAGGGAAAAAGCCTGTCAAATGCCGGGGCTTTCCTGAATTATACCTTTCATAATTTCACGTTCTTCAGCGAGGCTGCTAAAACAGTTAGAGAAGGTTACGGAATTACCGCGGGAATACTCGGAAGCCTCACCCCCAAACTCGACATCGCACTTCATTACAGAAATTATCAGCGTAATTTTTATAGCCTTTACTCGAATGGTTTTTCCGAAAACAGCATACCCCAAAACGAGTCCGGAATGTATTGGGGCTGGAAATACCGATGGAACAAAAAATTCAGCGCTTCCGGATATGCCGATCTGTTCAGGTTTCCCTGGTTGAGATACCGAAGCTATGCTCCCTCTACGGGACACGAGTGGCTGATACGTTTTAACTATCAACCGTCCAGAAATGTGCTGATCTTTTTACAAGCCCGCGAAGAATCAAAGGTCCGGAATGGCAGTGATGCACAAGATAATCTCTATGTAACTTTCGAAGGCATAAAAAGAAATTACTGGATCAATTTCGACTACCCGGTTTCAGATAATATTAAGATGAAAACCCGGGCACAATTCAGCACGTTTGATTTTGATAATACCCATAGCAAAGGTATGACCATTTTACAGGATATAAGTTTTGATCTGGGTAAACTAAGCCTGGTTGCGCGCCATGCCATGTTTGATACCGAAGATTATGACAATCGTCAATATGTTTATGAACGTGATGTATGGCTGGCCTATTCCCTGCCGGCCTATTCCGGAAAGGGAATCCGGAATTATGTTGTGGCAGAATATACATTCAGCAAAAAGCTCAGCGTCTGGATTCGCTATGCGCATACCCGGTATACTGATCGCGATGCAATCGGGTCGGGTGCGGATGTAATTTCAGGACGAAAGAAAAATGATATCCGCATCCAGACAAGGATCAAAATCTGAAAAAGCCTTACTTTTAGGAAAAAATATGCACGGAACCAAACTTGTTACTCCTGAAGTTTTGCTGGTGATGTGCATTGGCGGGATTGCCTTCATTGTGATCATGAAACTGATCTTCCGGAAAAAACACTGATAAACCGGCCGGGATGCAGGTTATTCATCGATTTTGCCTGCTGAACGGTTCTTAAGTATGCCGCAAAAGCACTAATTTTCAGTACTTAAGTAAACAAATCCTCTATGAAAAAATTAATCGTATTCTGCAGCGCATTGCTGATTTCAGCAGGCTCATTCGCGCAGACAACAAAAAAGACACTCGAGCTTGGTGAGTTTAAAGCAATTTATAATAACTCTAACTACACGGTTATGCTTAAACAGACCAACAAACAAGAAGTTATTGTTGAGGCTGAGAGCGACATTTATGCATTAACAACCGTGGCTGTTGAAAATGGTATTCTGATGATCAATGTTGAT
>CAZHQP010000082.1:7023-9892 GCA_964534735.1 uncultured Roseivirgaceae bacterium | reverse complement strand
TCGATGAGTCACCTCACCAACTGAGCCTGTTTAATACTGAAGATGAATTGTATTTTTCGTTTACAAGACAAGTAACTAAGAAATATATGATGACTCTTCACAGGCTAAAAAATGCAATTGAGTCCGGTAATCATAAGGAAATAGAACAACCCGAAAACTTCGATTTTGTTAGCGCAAACTTCATCGAAAGTATTGTTGATCTTGGAGAGTATGGTGACCAGGATTTGATTGAAATATCTACATCATGGTCATCAATAACAAAAGATATTCCTGAAATTTCCTCAAAAATCTGTTTCACTAGAGATCACATACCTCCGATGGAATCAATAATAAATCGTCTTAAACCGCAGGATGAAGGGAAATTCGGGAATTTTATCGGAAAAGTTTCCAAAGCCCAGGCAGACCCTAATCCTGAAAACCGGACAGAGGGCGAGATTGTTTTTGATTTTATTGGCGACGAAAATAAAGTCGTAAAATCAAAGGTTTTTCTTGACAATCAAAGCTTTAGTAAAGCTCTTGAGGCGTTCGATAAAGGGCTCAATGTAAAGGTGTCTGGCACGCTGAAGTCATTTGGGAAAACTAAGACAATCGAAAATCCTATATTTCAGATACTGGACTAATCTTTTGGATGATTGATCTGAGGCCGCACAAATCAGATGTTGATGCGGCCTCGTGAAATGTCAATCAGCCTTCGGCTTATTCTTCCGAACGGTCACTGTTACATCCTGCCCCAAGACATTCAAGATGATGTTCATACCGTCCTGATCGCCATGTTCCCAGGCGGCACCGACTTTGATCCAGTCTGGTTTTTCCTGTCCTTCCTTTTCTTTTAAGGTATAGACTGTGTGGGTTGGGTATTTGGTTTGTGTTTCGTTAGTCATCATCAATTCTCCTTTTCTATGCTGGTGATGATAGGAAGCCATCCAGGACAAACAGACCGGAACAGCTCCCCGAAGTCGTCAGAAACATTTTATGCATGTAAAATGTTGGGATTAGCGTCGTTCCGGGCTTTGGCCTAAGCTGACGGCATCTATTCAACAGCCCTAGAAAAGGACGACGATAGAAGACGCAACAGTCAGAACCCGAAACAACACACATGTAATTTACGCTTTTACGAAGGTTGAAGAGAGTGCAGGAATTCAACGGCTTTTTGAGCATGGGATGCGGTTGAAAAGATCAGGCGCTTGTCATCTTTGAGGGCTTTCAGCCAGGACTGGATGTAGGCGGCATGGTGTTCTTCCGGAATTGGTTCAAAGCCAAGATCGGAGGCTAAAAAGCAGGATCCCAGTTCGGCTACTAATTCTTCTTTGGCATAGCCCTCATCGCCAAAACGCTTACGGCCAAAATCGCGATCCAATCGGGATGGGTGGCGCGTCCAATGGCAGATCTCATGTGCTAACGTAGCGTAATAGTCGTTAGGCGTATGGAAAGCGACGAACGGAGGCATTTGTACGCGATCCGTTGTAACACTGTAGGCTGCCATCGTTCCGGTATAGATATCAGCTTTGGTTTGTTGGAAGAATAGTTCCAGGCCATCAACACGTTCTTGCAGGTTGACAGGTTGTATATCCGGTACTTCGTAATAGCGCTCCGGCAGGCCTTCGATCTGAGACGCGTTAAACACCGTATAAGTTTTCAGAAACGGGATTTTGGTGATTTCAATATCGCCGTCGGCAGTTTCCTCCGGTTTGAGGATTTTATCCGCATAGACGATTTGTGTACCCTTCTCGCCTTTGCGCACATTGGCTTTCAGCTCAAGCGCCTGGTTAAAGGTCATCCAGTGCGGCAGGTGATAGCCACGATCAGCGGCGGTAGACCAAAGCATAAGAATATTGATCCCGGTATAGGGTGTATCGTTCCAACGAAGTGGTCGCATGATCCGGCCTTCCATTTCGGATGAATTCCAAGGCTTGCGCCACGTGAGATTTCCTTTTTCTAAATCATCGATAATCTTTTGCGTGATACGCGTGTACACATACGAATTTGATTCAAAAGTGGCTTTCGTAGTTTGACGTTGTTGTGTGGTTGTCATGGTAACCTCCCGTTGTGAATGTTGATGGGGATGCAAACACCCGGCAGTCCGGGCCGTGACCATCAAAAATTTTGGTTGGGCGGGGAATGGCGCATAAAGGCGCCAGGCGAAAATTATTATTGGGAATAAAGGAACGGCGTCGGGTACATCACCACAACGCACCGTTCACGGCGGGTGTTGCCAAACCGCTACATTAGAACAAAACGCGGCTGTTGAGAATAAACGGATCAGTAGCAGGATTATGGAGATTATTGAAAAACACGGTGTTGAGCATGGTGTTCTCCTACAACGCGTAACGGGTCATGGTATGCCATTCATTGACATCTTTGAACGGCCTGTAAATCCCATTCATCTTGTAATGCTGGATCTGATTGTCATTTGAGCAGAACGCATGAAGATGATCGCTTGCAAGAGTTCCGGCATTATCATTGTCCATCCAGCTGCATACCATTTTATAAGGATAGTTTTGAACGTATGCCAATGCAGGTTTTAGACAGCTTACAGAGTTAAGAATAATCGCGTCACCTTTCAAACTGCTTTTATTGTGTCGGGTGGCAATAGACAGATAATCCATCATGCCTTCAAATACATGAACAGTTTGACAGTTCGGATCGAGACCACGCACAAAAGAAAAGCTTTTCTTTTTGAAGCATCCTTTAAAGTAAGGATTACGGAGTTCGAGGCCGTTTAGCTCATTTGGTAAGCCCAATGCGACAAAGTGTTTGCCTGTATTGCCATTAAATAGCTGAACTTGTTTGAGGTGTTTTGACGCGATATCTAATTTGATATGGCGTTGGTGGAGATACTGGATTAGCCCGGGATTTTCGATCGGTTGCG
>CAZHQP010000082.1:0-7013 GCA_964534735.1 uncultured Roseivirgaceae bacterium | reverse complement strand
TCGAAGTTCCAATGCAGGTTGCGCATCTAGCACTTCTGATGGTCTGACAATACAATGATCCGGAAACGTATTTCCGGCCATGTTACGCAACCAGCGTAGTGCATCTACCACATTGTGAGCTTCTTTGGTGGATTTGAGATAAGCACAAACAAAGTTGACGACATCGCCGCCAATTCCTTCTCCGAAATCGTGCCAGGAATTACATTGTGTATTAACCACAAAACTGGCTGTTTTCTCATTTCGTAGAGGTGATAAATACCAGAGTTTGTGTTGAGAGACACGTTTGGGCTTGTAGTTTAAAAGTGTCAAAATTTCACGCAACGGAATAGTTTTCGCATGTTCAATGTTCATGGCGATCTCCAGGAAAATGAGGAAATAAAAAAGGAAGGCTGTTCACCTTCCTTGCGTTATGGTCAGGCTGTCATACGATCTTCGATGAAACGATCCAATTCCGATTGACGGTAGCGGACTGAGCGCCCAATACGGATGGGCTTCAAGTCGTATCTCTTTGTGCAGTCCCACACTGCTAAAGTGTTCGGGGACATATTTAGAAACTTTGCTGCTGCTTTACGGTTCACCAATACATCTTGTGTTCTTTGCATCATCCTATCCTCCAGAAAAAATTGAAGTTAAGCGTGGCCAGACCAATTTGATGGGCAGGGAATCCGAACCTAGGTTTTCAACCATAGCGAGTCAAATAAAAAACGCATAAATATGCGAGGGATAATAGGCGTAAATGATTACGGATTGAATACGGTAAAACAATAAGGCATTCACAACTGCTTGCGGCTATTTGATACACTGTGCGACCTTCAAAATGTGATACCGTCAAAAAAGATCAAAGCCTATTAATTAACGCAAAAGGTAGCACCACGGTAGCACCAGCGATTTTTGGGGATTTTCGAGATTGAATTAAGTCATTGAAAAAATTGGTTGCGGGGGCCAGATTTGAACTGACGACCTTCAGGTTATGAGTTATTTTCTGGGCACTTTTAGCCCTCTTTCACCACTGTTTATAATCATTTATTTTCATGTATAATTCAATTAGTTATTTACAAATTCTGGCTTTCTGGTTATCGTTTGAGATAGCTGGTTTTTTCGTTTCAAGGTAGCACCAGGGTAGCACCATATATTATTCATAATCAAAAGGAGGGGGCGTGTCTACTAGTACAATAAACTTTACAATCAGTGCACTGGAAAAACTCCCCGTACCTTCTGTAGGTAAACGAAGTTACTACAAAGACACCCAGCTTAAAGGACTGATCATTGACATACGATCAAATGGATCAAAATCATTTTACGTCTATAAGAAAATCAATGGTAAGCCTGAACGAATTTTTATAGGTCCCTTCCCTGGCATGTCCGTTGAAATTGCCAGGAAGCAAGCAAAAATTTTAATCGGACAAATTGCTCAGGGCGGTAATCCGCAAGAGGATGTTCGGAAACTGAAACAAGAAATGACGTTAGGTGAGTTATTTCAGGAGTATATCAGTCGATACAGCAAATTGCACAAGAAATCTTGGAAATACGATGAGCGTGAGATTCCGAAATTTTTATCACACTGGTTTAAACGACGAATATCCGATATTACAAAAATTGATGTAAAGCTGCTTCACGAGAAAATATATGCAGAGAACGGGCTGTACCAAGCCAATAGACTTTTAGAACGTTTACGCGGCATGTATAGCAAAGCTATCGAATGGGGCTGGGAAGGTCAGAATCCAGCAAGTGGGATTAAAAAGTACAAAGAAAAAAGTCGTGATCGTTTTGTCCAACCGTCCGAAATGCCTTGTCTGCTTCGCGCGCTGGAAGAAGAAGAAAATGAAACTGTCCGCGACTTCCTCTGGATCTTACTTTTTACTGGAGCCCGGAAAACCAACACTCTTATGATGCGTTGGGATGAAATCAAGTGGGATATCCATGAGTGGCGCATACCGGATACCAAAAACGGAGAGCCTCTTTCCGTTCCTTTGTCATCACGCGCAATGGAAATTTTAAAAACGCGCTACGAAACATCAAACAGTCCTTGGGTGTTTCCTCAAGATGAGAATAATCAAAAGCATCTGAACGACCCTAAAAAAGGATGGATCCGTACCCTGGAACGTGCCAGTTACTATTTATGGCGTGGCAACGATCGCCTCAAAAAACTTTTAGATGTCGTTGAGCAAGATCTACCCCATGTTCCTGCTCAGCTCTTATACAAAGAAGTCGTTAGGCAAGCAAAATTGAAAAAGATCACCCTTCCCCCTTCACTCATGGATATACGCATGCATGATATCCGCCGGACATTTGGAAGTTACCAGGCTATTTCCGGGGCTAGCCTTCAGGTGATTGGCAAAAGTCTTGGACACAAGTCAACGCAAGCGACACAGATTTACGCTCGACTGAATTTGGATGCGGTAAGGAGTTCGGTAGAAAAGGCTACTGAGGCAATGTTTCGTTTGGGCGATAAATAACATGAGTTATTTATATAATTGAATGAGATTCTGATACTCAGATAGTTTTTTCTGTAGCTGGATATTTAGTTCCACCCTCTTATTAAACTGTTTGCACCTGAATATTTCACCTTCAAGTTTGGTTATAGCGGTTTTCAACTTCTTTATACTTTGTTCGTAGGTGCTCAACTCAGCCAAGTTGGCTATTTTTTGAGACTTACCAGACAGCTGCCTACAAAAGTCAAAGAACGCATGATCCAAGGTCTTTTTTAGGTGTAGATAGAACAGATGATCGTTCTGATCATGCCAGTCACTCTTGAAGACCCAGTCTACGATAGACAGATCGCCGTTCGTGGGATGTGGATGTTTCTGACTTGCAGAGAACAATATTTTGTTATCGAAGGTTACGCAGAAAATAATGGGATAGGGAATGGCCCGGTCTATTACTTCCAAAAGCTCTTCAAACCCTTCCTTTTCCCGTAGCTCAAATAGAAAAACTTGAATTTCCGAAAAATCAGAGCCGTGTAGATTAATCGTTTCCCGGCTTAGTTTATTAGACCAGCGAATACGTTCTACCAAGTCAATGAATTTCCTCTTTTGCTTGGGTGTCGCAAATGAGTCAAAGGAATTTTTGGGGATTATTTTATCGACTCTTGTATTTAAGGGCAGGTTTAGTGGGTTCATTACTTTACTACTATAAACGTTACCAGGTTAAAATCCTCTGTACCCTTAACTCCCGAGGCAAGTGCAGTGGTTCCTCCAGCTTTGAACAAGCTGAGCACTTCTTTTTCTTCTTCCGTTTGTAAAATGGAACCTATACTTTTTTGCAATAACTGAGTATAGAGCTGCATATCACGATAATCTCTTGTTTCTTTGATCAGTTCTGCGCAGAGTGCTTCAATTGGCTCGGTTTTTCCTTTGCAAAGTAGCCGTATCATATCCAGCGTCTTCTTTGCTTCCAAATGACCATGTAGTACTTGACCGTTTTGCAAGACGTATACCAAGTAGTACGGTGCCAACCTGTTCAACTTGTCAATGTTGACGGAATTATTCAAGTTTTTGAGAATGTAAATTACACCTTTCTTTTCAGGATCGTTGGCTTCTGCAACCGCATGAAGACCCTGTGGTATTAATTCCGGTTTGCCGTATATCTTTATGAAATTGGACAGGTCTACCCTGAAATCGTTCAGACCAAGATCAGTGATACTAACTCCTTCGCGAAGATCTTCCAGATCCACAACCTCTTCTTGAAGCTTACGAAGCTGTATTTTGCGATATTCTAAATCCTTCTCATCTGTATTCAAAATATTATCGTCACCCGTACTGGCCAGGTTGCTGATCAACATTTTGTTCTCAACACGTTGCTTGAGGTTTATATATGCATCTAGAGTTACGTCCGGCCAGAAATTGACCATAGTAATATTACTGTTTATTGAACCAATACGATCAATACGGCCAAATCGCTGTATAATGCGAACGGGATTCCAATGTATGTCATAATTCACCAGGTAGTCGCAATCCTGCAAGTTTTGCCCCTCTGAAATACAATCGGTGGCTATTAGGATATCAATTTCTTCCTTAATCGACGGAAAGATAATATTCTTCCCTTTTGATACGGGTGAAAAGCACGTTAGCAACGCGTTCAGATCCGAAGGGATTTCTTTAGAGGATGAAAGACGCTTGGATCCTGTAATAAGGGCGGTATTTAACCCAAAGTTCTCCTTCAGATATCCTTTCAAATGTGCGTAGAGGTAATTTGCTGTGTCCGCAAATGCCGTAAAGATGATGATTTTCTTGTTACCTGGATTAGTCGGGTTCTCCACTTTATCCTTAATCAGCGATTTAAGTTTCTTGAGTTTTAAATCCTCAATACCTTTCAACGTTGTAATCTCGGACAGTAACTCATCAATTACTGTCAAGTCAGCGGTCAGATCCTCACTCCATCTTACTACATCCATATCAGCAATATGGACTTTGACTTTGTTTCCAAAAACGTTTTCTTCATCCCCCCACTCTGATTCCCAGTCAAAATCCTCCGCCGATGCATCAGCCTGGACCCCTGAAACTGTATCAGAGGCCCCCATAGATATGGTTTCCAGAGCTTCCGTTATGAGACTTTTGATATTCTGAAGTGTAAGCACAAAGGAATCAACCGAGCTTTCTATACGTTTAAGGAGGTTGATCCGCATTAAAAGTTGCAAGCTCTTCTCCCGGTCTTGCTGCGTAAAGGTTCCAGACTTAACTTTTTTGTCGTACCGGGCAGCATAAGCGGGTATTTTACTTTGTAAAATATAATTCAGCGGAGAATAAACCGACAGGTTTAAAAACTCTAACCAGTCGGCGATGTCCTTGTAGTTTACACCCTTCCCCTCTTTGAGAGCGCTGTGGATTGATATGGGTTTATTGCGAACGGGAAATTTCCCAATAGCCGTGGTATCGTAGTAGGTAGTGATATGTTTTCGAGAGCGAGCTATGGTAAGACTGTCCAGTATTTCAAAAAAGTCAAAATCAAGCATCTCTAATAGCTTCTCGGAAGTTCTCTTGTCTGCCGGAAACTTTGACCAAACATTAAATGCCTGCTGCGCTCTTCTGAAAACTAATTCTATACCGTGCTCAGTGTCCAGTTTTTCGTCTATCGTATCAGGTGCTCCTTCATAAGCGAGAGCCAACTGGTTCCGCAAGTCATTAAAACGGTTGTTTACCGGAGTAGCAGATAGCATCAAAACCTTAGTTTCGATCCCTTCCTGAATGATTTTTCTTAACAGTTTCTGGTAACGGTTCTCTTTTCCGACGACCGTATTGTTGTTCCGGAAATTGTGGGATTCATCGATGACGACCAATCCATAATTTCCCCAGTTGACGCTTTCAAGATTTCGTCCGTTACTTATACCTTTATCCCGCGAAAGGTCGGTATGGAACAACACATCATAGCCAAACTTATCTTTAGCCAGGATGTTGTTTTTATCATTGTGGCGATAGGTATTCCAGTTTGCCTCCAGTTTCTTAGGACAGAGAACCAACACATCTTTGTTTCGCTTCTCGTAATATTTGATAATCCCTAATGCGGTGAAAGTTTTCCCCAGCCCCACACTGTCCGCAATGATGCAGCCATTGTACTTTTCCAGTTTGTTGATGGCTCCAATTACCGCGTCCTGTTGGAAATTGTATAATTTATTCCAAATGACAGTTTCCTTGAACCCGATACTTTCATTGGGCAAAGCACCAATCGATAAATCGCTCAGAAAATCATGAAATAAATTGTAAAGAGTTACGAAGTAGATAAACTCAGGGCTATTCTCTTTGTATGCACTCTCGAAATAGTTCTGAACTGATTGTGTAACATCCGCTAAATTATCGTGGTTATCCCACACTTCTCGAAACCACTCCAAATATGCCTTGCTATTGGGGTAGTCTGTTTTTTGAATTAGCGTAGGAAATCCTTTTTTAGGGGTAAAACCTAGGTCAGTAGTCGTGAATCCATTTAGGTTGAGGTAGGCTGAGCTATCATTGTCCCCGTTATCCACGTGGACTAACCCGTTCAGCGGCAAGTTAGACAGCTTGTTTGATTTGAAAGTTACCTTTTCCTTTACCCATTGTGCGCATTCACGTGCAATAGATCGTTGGTTCATTTCATTTTTAAGGCGTATTTCAAATTCTCCGCCGCAAAGATCCACCTCATTAAAAATATGAGGAATATAAAACTCTCGGGATTCTTTTTGTAGTTTTTCCTGGATGAAAGTTGGTGAAGTGAAAATGAATTGCAAAGAATCGATGCTTTTCAGCTCTTTTTTTAATGCTTCGAACGCATAAATCGAAAAGCTGGAAGCCGCGATAGATAATCGGCTCCCTTTTCTTATTTCTGTCTTTAAATCATCACCCAGACGATTAGTTATATTGTCGAAGAGTTGCATTCTAACCTAACCAGTAAGAGCTTTGAACCGAATTACTTATCACTATAATATTTTTCACCCTTCTCCCAGGCTTCGGAAATGCCTTGATAATCAGGGAAGTTGCTAGGTCGTTCATTAGTCCAATTCGCGATAAATTCTGGATTGTTGCTATTGGGTCTAGGATTGGCGTCGTTCATTTTTGCTTGAACGGGTGTTCTCACCGCATCTCCCATTACTATTACATGTTGCTGAGGCAAAATAGGGAGCTGTTGTAAAATGTCCTCGTTAGCAGCTGATACAAGCTGTCTAACATATTTCTGATCCTCTGGATTTTGTAATCTGTGAATAATAAAAGAGTTACACTGCGATAAAACAGTTTTTGAAATTTCCGAGGGGCGTTGGCTAGAAATCAAAAGCGAAATACCATACTTTCTGCCTTCCCTAGCAATCCGTTCAAAAACTTTCTTTGCTATTGATTCTCTTTCGCCATTATTTTTTTCAGGAATATAATTTTGAGCTTCTTCTAAAGCAATAACTATTGGGAATTTACCACGATCCATTTCCGGAAATCTAGAAACAAATTCAAGTATTAGCCTTCCTATAAGACCAGTAATGGTCTCTAGAACCTCAAATGGTAACAGAGACATATCAATTATGGTAATTTGGCTAGGCTTAGTCTTATCTACTT
>CAZHQP010000081.1:123-9954 GCA_964534735.1 uncultured Roseivirgaceae bacterium | reverse complement strand
TGAATATATTTATCCAGGGTTTCCTGCGGCAGAAAACAGTAGTACCCGTTTTCCAGATTGATATAATCGGGCTTCAATTTGTACCCTGCCCGAATGCCGGCCCAGAATTTTTCATCGCTGGCAAGTGCATCCGGAGAAAAAGATTTGTAGTCTTCGAGCATTTCGCTTACGCCTACACGCGGGATGAGCGCAGCCACGCCAAGCGCGAGACTGTGCCGGAGGAAAGTTCTTTTATTCATGGGTTGAGTTCATTTTACCTTCAATTAAATATACAGCAAAAATGGCAAAGTCGGACTCGTGTCGGGTCAACTGGTGTATGATCGTTCTGTTACATTTATACTTTCTATAAAATCACCCTGTGCCGAAAGGAGAGAATCAATCTATGACAAAAAAAGCCCCTGAGTAAGGGGCTTTTACTAATTAAACTAAACGATTCTTCAGTTATTTACTTTAATTCTTTATTCTTTTTCTCTTCAATAAAGTAGGCTATTAGCAAACCCAGGCCACCAAAGATAAAGATCATGGAAAAGTACGGGATCGGGCTTCCGCCATAACCGAAACCATGTGACTGTTGGTCAGCCTGCCGCCAGAAATCACCCGTCACAAACCCCAATCCTATGCCAATAAGCAAAAGCGCAATTCTAAGTGCTCCTGAAGAATTTCGCTTCTTGTTAGCAAACAAAGTCGGATCAACGCCCTTTTCAATCATGGAGAGTTTTTCTGAATTCTCCATTCTCCGCAGATAAACCAGCATCACAAAAAATCCGATCAGCGGTAGTGTGACTGCTAATGCTACTATTAAGCCTTCCATAGTTCTGTTTTTTAAATGAATCTGCCCCTATGACGCAGGCTTTTCAAACCAGGTTACAGGTTGTTACAAACTTTTATATTTAATAGAATTAGGAGTCCGAACCTGTAACTTTAGCAGAAAGGTTTGCGTCCAAGCACCGTCATGACAGATGAAAATTCGCTGATCGACAGGATTATTGCGGGCGAGCAGCAGTTATATGCGGAATTGATTAACCGGTATAAGGACTATGCCTTCACGATTGCGTTAAAGGTTCTGCAAAACCGGCCGGAGGCGGAAGAAGCTGCGCAGGATGCGTTCATTAAAGCGTTTCATAACCTGGCAAAATTCAACCGGGAGTCGAAGTTTTCTACCTGGTTGTACCGCATAGCGTTCAATACCGCTATCAGTTATAAGCGCAAGTCGAAAGCGATTTTTCAGAGTATTGAAACGGTTCAGATCGCTCAGCGTCACGAGGGTGAAGGAAACGCTGAGTATGACGACAAGAAAAAATTTATTGAGCAGGCCATGCGCAAGCTGAATGAGGCAGACCGGCTGGCCGTTAATTTGTTTTACCTGCAGGAATTTTCCCTGGAGGAAATTGCTGAGATCACCGGAATGCAGGCCAATACGGTGAAAGTACGGGTACACCGCGCCCGCCAGCGACTGGCCGAAGAATTGAAAAGCATACTTCAAAAAGAAGCATTAACTTTATAGTATGGATGAGGAGTTAAAGAAATTTACCAACAACCCTGGCGAAGATGACCCGGAGCTAACCGCCATCGACCGGTATTTAAAATCCGTTCGTATTGAGCAGCCTTCTGTGAATTTTACACAGCATGTGATGAATAATCTTCACCGGGCATCAGCTGTTACACTTAATCTTCCATCGCGCAACAAGATGCTGATGCTGGCCGGACTTTTAGTAATGGCTGGTATTACCATTTTGTTGATTGCAGGCGGAGCCTTTACCAGCGTTAACACGATAACACTCGATCAGAATCTAATCCCGAACGATCAGATCCGGAAATACATTCCTTCCATTCCGTTTAACGGAAAGCTGATCATGAACATTGTTATTCTGATGAACCTCGCACTGGCCTTTATTATCCTGGACCGGGCCGTACTGAAGCCGTGGTTTGAGAAGAGACGGCATGCTTGATATCTCAATGTATAACCGTAAAAAAGCCCCGCGTATGCAGGGCTTTTTTCTGACGTCATTCTGAGCAAAGCGAAGAATCCCCAAATAATAAACGATTACTTCTTGTGGTCCTATCAGGAGATACTTCGGCTGAAAGCATGAGGTAATAAATAAAAAAGTCCTGATTATACCGTCAGGACTTTTCAATTCTACTAATCTTAGCGATTAGTATCTGTAATAATCCGGCTTGAAAGGTCCTTTAACCTCCACACCAATATACTTAGCTTGTTCAGGAGAAAGTGTTTCCAGCTCTACCCCAATCTTCTTCAGGTGCAGGTTTGCAACTTTCTCATCCAAATGCTTGGGCAGCATGTAAACTTTGTTCTCATACTTGTCTGTATTCGTCCAAAGCTCAAGCTGAGCCAATGTCTGGTTTGTGAAGGAGTTTGACATAACAAACGAAGGGTGGCCTGTAGCGCAGCCCAGGTTCACCAAACGCCCTTCCGCCAGCAAAATAACCTGACGGCCATTTTTCAAGGTATACAAATCAACCTGAGGCTTAACTTCATCTTTCGATGCGTTTTTGTTTAACCAGGCAACATCAATTTCATTATCGAAGTGACCGATGTTGCACACGATCGCCTTGTCTTTCATTGATTCGAAATGACGACCTACAACGATACCATGGTTACCGGTTGCCGTAACAATGATATCAGCTTCTTTCACTGCATCATCCATACGCTTAACCGCATATCCATCCATTGCAGCCTGTAGTGCGCAAATCGGGTCAATCTCTGTAACGATTACACGAGCACCTGCTCCACGCAAGGAAGCCGCAGAACCTTTACCCACATCTCCGTATCCGGCAACAACTGCTACTTTACCAGCCATCATCACATCGGTAGCCCTGCGGATCGCATCTACCAATGATTCCTTACAGCCATACTTGTTATCAAATTTTGACTTTGTTACAGAGTCATTGATGTTGATCGCAGGCAACGGCAATTTGCCATTGTGCTGACGCTCAATCAAACGGTGAACGCCTGTAGTAGTCTCTTCCGAGATTCCTTTAATTCCCTGTACAAGCTCCGGGTAACGATCCAATACCATGTTGGTTAAGTCACCGCCATCGTCCAGGATCATATTCAAAGGCTTACCATCTTTAAACGCAAACAAGGTTTGCTCAATGCACCAGTCAAATTCAGTTTCGTTCATTCCCTTCCAGGCATATACCGGAATGCCGGCAGCTGCAATAGCTGCAGCAGCGTGATCCTGGGTTGAGAAAATATTGCATGATGACCAGCTTACTTCAGCACCCAGTTCAATGAGGGTTTCAATCAGTACAGCAGTTTGAATCGTCATGTGCAGACAGCCTGCAATACGTGCATTTCTCAATGGCTTGGAAGGACCGAATTCCTCACGGATGGCCATTAAACCGGGCATTTCAGCCTCAGCAAGTGTTATTTCCTTACGGCCCCATGCGGCCAGAGAAGAGTCTTTAACCTTAAATTTTAGGGTTGAATCTGTAGTGGTTTTCATTGATTGTCTTTTAACAAGGCACAAAGATATTATAAAGCTTTATCAATTACACAAGGTTTATCATGATTGTTATGTGTGTGTTGAACCATTACTTTAACAGGCCTGTTATTTGCACAAGTTTTGAACGTTATGACTAAACAAAAGATCAAGGTTGACATAGTATCGGATGTGGTTTGCCCCTGGTGTTACATTGGTAAACGCAGAATTGAAAAGGCCATGGATGCCCTTAAAAATAAATATGATTTTGAGGTTGAGTATCATCCTTTTGAGCTTAATCCACAGATGCCTGTTGAAGGCGCAAATCAGAAAGCATACCTGATCTCAAAATTCGGAGGTGAAGAACGTTACAATCAGCTTACCGGAAATGTTACCCATGTTGCTGCAGGGGAAGGGTTAAAATTTGACTACAGCAAACAATCCGTTTTGCCTAATACCCGTTTGTCGCACCTGATCATTCACTATGCCAGGCTGGAAGGCAAACAGGTTGAAGCAAAAGAGGCATTTATGAAAGCCTACTTTGAAGATGGTACTGACCTGTCAAGGAAAGAAAATCTCGCAGCCATAGCCGTTGGTGCCGGGCTTTCAAAAGAAAAAGTTCAGGCGCTTCTTTCAACACCTGATGCCACTGCAACGATTGAGGCTGCTGAACAGGAGCTGCAAAAGCTGGGCATAAGCGGAGTTCCGTTTTACATCATCAATAATAAATATGGTGTTTCCGGAGCGCAGGCCAGCGAATCGTTTGTTGAGGCCTTTGAAAATATTGCAGCGGAGATGAATGCCGCGAATGCTGCTGGCCAGGTTTGTGATGCAGATGATAAAAACTGCTAACTGTCTACTTTAGCTTATCAAGTTCGTCTTGCCGGATAATACTCGTCCAGACAGAACTTTTACCATTTTCAGTCCGGGTCCAGACGGGTGTGATAACTCCTGCATGCGCGGAGATCCCGATATAGTTACCGATGGAAACTGTGGAATCTGAAATAAAAGGAACTTCGCTGATCTTTACATTCCTGAAGGTTGCACCTGCATCTTTAGAGAATGCAAGATAAACATCCGTTGTTTCGTTGATGTAATTCCTGCGGTCGTAATAGAGGATGTACAACGCTCCGGTTTCAGAGTCAAGTGTCATATATGGAAGGTACTGATGCTTGCCGGGGACGTCA
Organism: uncultured Roseivirgaceae bacterium; assembly: GCA_964534735.1. Taxonomy (GTDB): domain Bacteria; phylum Bacteroidota; class Bacteroidia; order Cytophagales; family Cyclobacteriaceae; genus UBA2336. The sequence continues at coordinate 5,324 of CAZHQP010000081.1, read as the reverse complement.
TTGTTTATTCGCGCTGGCTGGCTCCAGTTGTCACCAAAATTCATGGATCGGGTAAACCATATATCGGTATCTTTTTCACCCCGTAACTGATCGGCCCATGCCAGGTAAAGCGCACCGGTTAACGTAGATTTTTTTGTGTTATCAATAATCAGCATAGGCATTCCGTTCGCTTTTTGTAATCCTGAAACTTCCATACGCCAGCCGCCAGCCTGCTCAGCTATCGCAATATCATTTGAAAGCCACATGCCACCACCATCGAACGAACGGTCAAAAAAAACCTTCTCGTGAATTGCCCATGCAGCAAAGGCCCGCTGCCCTCCGCCCATTACCACCGGCATTGCTCCCGCTGCTGTAAGATCATCATCTTTACAATTGCCTTTAGTTTGAGAAAGCTCCAACGGTTTTGACCATTTTTTTCCATTGGAAGAACGGCTCAACAGGATACGCGATGTACAGTTTTCATCACTGCTTAAATAGTTATCAAATTCTGTCCAGGTAACAAACAGATTACCTTTTCGGTCAAGTGCAGCAGCCGGTCGCATAGCCTGTTTTGTTGTATCGGTACTGATCAGCACGCCTTCGCTCCACGTTTTTCCGCCATCAGCTGACTGTTGAATAACGACCTGATTTTTATTGTTGATGACTGAATGATGCAGACAAAAGAAATTCCCTTTGAAGTCAGCCAACAAAACCAGGTTTCCTGAAACACCCAACGGGGAAGTCAGTCCAATCTTTTCCCATGAGGTTCCTCCGTTTAAGGTATAGTAAATGTTACCAGGTGAAGCAGCAGCAACAATATTTTTTGGATTGTCTTTATTAATCGCGATAGACGGTTCATACGCCTGCGCAGAATCAAGAAAAACATTTTTGAATTGTGCTTGTGACTGTGCGGCACACACTGCTAAAAACAATACGATGAAAATCTGTTTCATGATACTTCGGGAACTTGAAGGTATCAATTATTTTTTCACCACCACGGCCTCGGTAAGAATAAAATTCATATGATCAATGTCATCGGCATTAAGCTTAAGTTTGCCTTTAACGGTCACCAGATCATCGTTATTAAATTTGGGAGGGCCATTTTTAAAATTCACCTCAATAATGGTTTCTGGTCCACCCACTCCGCAGAAAAAACACTGACTCATCGGCAATTTGGAAAGGATAATGTAGTTACCATCTTCCGGTGCAAAAGGAACGTAGAATCCTTCAATAGAAATTTCCTTACCTGCAAGTGCTTTAACTTCAGGCGTAAAGGTTGGGAAAAACTGGTACTCCCCGAGCTTCTCTAAATACTTAGGTTCATACTTGGTCTTGGCAAATTCATTCCATGCATCGGTTTTACTCTGCGCGAATACCGATACCGTGGCAAGCATTAAAAAAGCAAACAGTACATTTTTCATAAATCTTTAACGATCAATTACCAGCCAAAACTTTTGAAATATCGGTGCGATAGGCCTGTATGGCAGGAATTAACGCACATAGTACGCCTAAGAACAAACTTCCCGACAAAATAATCCATTCGGTGCTATAGAAAACAAGGCCTGTTATTCCCGCTTTTTGCGTTTCTTCAACCGTACTTCCTAACATTACTAAAACGGAGTGACCGAGAACAAGGCCTGCGATACTGCCCAGCAACGTTAATGTAATGCCTTCCAGCAGGATGGTGACAAAAAGCTTAGAGCGTGTGGCTCCCATTGATCGCATAATGGCAAGGTCGTACCGTCTTTCTTTTAATGAATTGTATAACGCGATAAAAACGCTTAACGCAGATATAAAAATAAGCACATAGGCAAAGCCCGTTAAGATCTCCACGCCCACCCCCAAAATCGAAAATAATCGTGCGGTCTCAAATGCCGGGGACGCTGCCTGTAATTTGCTCTGACCATTGATTGCGCGCGGTAATTGAATTGCTGCCATGGGAGAACGATACTGAATTAACAACGAAGTCACTTCTTTGGTTGAATCTCCGGCAGCATGTGTTGGAATTAATCGGGAAGCAACAAAGGTCGAATCATGCTCAACATGCACTTCATGAACTGTATCTTCTTCACTATGCTCGTGAACATGCCATACCGTTTCGATGCTGGTTAAAATCAGGTTATCAACAACTGAATTTGTTCTTGTGAGAATTCCGTTAACAACAAATTTTTGTTCTTCGTGTCCGCTGCCACCTTCCACCAATCCGTGCGTGCTTTGAAACGTGTCTCCAACTTTCAATTTTAATGCTTGTGAAACAGTCGCACCAATAGTTGTTTCCAATTCATGATTCCACCATTCGCCTTGTGCAAGCTGCAGATGATAAAGGGAACAATATTCTACTGTAGTTCCGACAATCCGATAAGATTGATAGCTGTCACCAAGCGCAAGCGGAACCGCTCTTTTAATAAGTCTGCTTTTTGATACCTGCTCCGCTTCTTTCAGGTTGATATTTCCGGTTGGAAAATCAATGTGAAAAATATTGCAAAGAATAAGCTGCAGCGGACTGCCCTTTGCCCCAACCACGAGGTCAATCCCTTTGGCATTTGATGATATCTTCTCTTCAAGTTGCTTGTTAAACAAAAGCAGCACCGTAATTACTGCAATACCCAACGCCAGCAATACAATATTGAGAACCGTATTGAGTGGTTTTGCTTTCAGATAGCTCCAGACGAGTAAACCTAAATTCATGTGCTAGAGTATTACCTGTTTTTTGATTTTATCCTTTAACCGCTGATCGTGCGTGGCCACAACAAGCGTAGCATTATTACGTGTAGCGACATCGAGTAATAAACCGATCACACGGTCACAGCTTTTATCATCCAGTGCTGAAGTGGGTTCATCGGCCAGAATAATGGAAGGCTGATTCATAACCGCCCGCGCAATCGCTACACGCTGCGCCTGCCCCTGGCTTATTTGTTTAACTGAGCTTTTGTTTTTCTCCGCAAGACCAAGCTCTGACAGCACCTCCTGTGCATGCTGTTTATTAATCGGAACGCCAGCCAGGTAAGGTGATAAGATCACATTCTTTTCAACCGATAAGGCGCTGATTAAATGGTTCTTTTGGAAAATGAACCCGATATGCTTTCCGCGAAATTTATCAAGACCGCTTTCTGAAAGTGTTGACAGCTCTGTGTTATCAATTTGCAATGAACCCGTGTAGCCACGTAACAATCCACCCAGTAAATGCAGCAGTGTAGTCTTACCGCTGCCCGATTCACCTAGTAACAGACAATGATCGCCCTTACTAACCGTGAAGTCAGGGAACAAGATATTGTTTTGTGCGGTGTATGAGAATGAAAGCTTCGAAACGTTTATCATGAGCTTCAAAAGTAATACATCGAGAAGATTAATCAGAACAATATTGATGAACGGGGAAGTGCTTCGGGAACTTAATTTCTTGCTTAAATTATACCCAGCCAGCAGCAAAGGACATTACCGGTTAATAGAAAGCCCCGTCCCGAAGCATTGGGACGAGGCTTTTTATTTCAAATTATTTCCTACTTGTTTATTCCTGGCAGATTTACCGGAGCTATCTGCTCATTGGTAAAGGAAGGCGCTTTTCTTACCGTTGGATAAACTTCATCAAGCGTATTGCCATCGTATAATCTTCCGTTCTTCATTACCTTATTGATGGTATTGCTGTTCCGGATGTTCTCTAATGGATTTTTGTCGAGGATCAGCAAATCAGCAAGTTTACCTGCTTCAATGCTTCCCAGGTCTCCATCCAACCCGATCGCAGTTGCACCTTTAATGGTAGCTACTTTTAAGGCATTGTGATTACTCATTCCGCCCGAAGCCACACTCCATAATTCCCAGTGATAACCTAAGCCCTGCAACTGTCCGTGTGAGCCAATGCCTACGCGGCCGCCTGCATTCATCAGGTCGTTCGCAAATTTTGCATGATCTTCGAACACGTGCTCTTCCTTCATGAACCAGCCGGCTCTTCTGCGCGACTTCGCATCAAGTTCTGATTTAGCCGTGAAGTGATTCAGCTTCGGATCACCGTTTACATTTTCAGTAGCATAATAAAAGTTTTCCGCCCACGGGCCGCCATAGGCAACCAACAATGTTGGTGTGTATGTCATTTTAGATTCTGCAACAGCAGTTGTAAAATCTTTGTATAACGGATAGATCGGGAACGCATGCTCGTGACCGGAGTAACCATCGATCAGATTGGTCATGTTCAACTTGAAATCCAATCCGCCTTCCGTTGTCGGCATCAGGCCCTGCTCCTTACATGCCTGGATGATCCATTGCCGATGCAGGCGATTTCCGGTCATGTACATTTTAATCGTCTTCGTGTTATAGTATTCTGAATACTGTTTCAGAATATCTTTTGTTTGCTCGAGATCTTTCAGGTTGTACGCCCAGAAGCCAACACCAGGGCCGGTGCTGTAAATCCTCGGGCCGATTACCTGGCCGGTTTCAACCAGATCGCCATAGGTTAACACATCGGTGGTTGCCGTTTGCGGATCGCGGGTTGTGGTTACACCATACGCAAGGTTAGCTGCATAAATCCAAACCTGGTTTTTATGAATACCCCACGCTGGCCACATATGTGAATGGGTATCAACAAATCCCGGAACAATTGTTTTACCGGTCAGATCCATTTTCTTAACGGATGCATCTACCGGTATAGAGCCTGCAGCGCCAACTTGTTTGATCCGTGCATTTTCGATCAGCACATCACCTTTTTCGATGATCTCATCACCTTTCATGGTAATGATGCGGGCATTTTGCAACAAGATCTTCCCGTCCGGAATATCTTTTATCGCTTTAACCTTAATGCGTTGCTCAGCCGGTTGGTAGCCTTCATCTTTCTTTTCGTCCTTCTTGTCTTCTATTTTAAGCGTACCGGTAGAATCTTTTTTAACTTCTTTCTTATCGTCTTTCTTTTCCTCTTCTTTTGCTTTTTCTTCAGCAGCCTTCTTTTTCTTCAGCTCAAGCTCTTTCGCTTTAGCTTCTTCGAGGTTATAGGTAAAGAATGCATTGCCAAGTGAGAAGTAAACAATCTTTCCATTGTCGCTCCAGCTGGGAAACTCACCTCCAATTTTGGTAAGCTTGGTAGCCGGGAACTGCGCATTGCCTGCATCGGCAACCGAGATCTTCGGAACTTCACCACCCGTTTTTGGAATGGTAATCACATAGATGTCATTATTAACTTGTGCAAATGCTTTGTCGCCTTCAGGTGCCATCTTTATTAATATGGCATTGCTTGGCTG
>CAZHQP010000081.1:0-113 GCA_964534735.1 uncultured Roseivirgaceae bacterium | reverse complement strand
TAACCCCGACTGAAAATCCATACGTTGTAATGCCTGCGACTTTCACATACTGACGCTCATCCGTTCCGTCCCAACGCATGGAAACCAATCCTTTAAAATAATCAAACAGGAAA
>CAZHQP010000080.1:0-9996 GCA_964534735.1 uncultured Roseivirgaceae bacterium | reverse complement strand
AATTTTATTTAAGGTTGCATGGCAATCCGAGGGTGTTTGTAACACCCTACACAAAAGAACAGCTTCAATACTTCCATTCGATAATGCCCGATAATGCAAAAACTAAAACAATATATTTTAATAATACAGTAACAGAAGCCGGGTATCAGAATGCACTTCAGCTCATGGAAATTTGTCAATAACATCACGGACTCTACGCACGTTTTACGCGGATATTGCGCTTTTGGTAAATAGCTCTCCGTTTCCGTTTATCAATAAAAATGTAAAGGGTCAGCGCTGCGAGTGAAATTGCAGCAATCCAGATCAACGCCCGCTCAACATTACCGTTTCTCCCATAAATAGCCAGCAGCGTGATCAGCGGAGCAATTCCCGTCAGAGTTGCTATCATGTATTTCTTATAACCCACCTCAAGTATACCGGCAGCAAAGCTGATTCCATCACTTGAAAAAGAGGAAAGCCTGGCGATAGCAATTGCTTTTGAACCGTAACGCTCGATAAATACCCTGATCTTCTGCTGGGTATTTTCTGAAACAAAGCGGTCAACAGCACGCGGTCCAAGCTTGCGCCCGATCAGGTATCCGATTGACGAAGAGATAAAAACTCCTGTCAAACAAATCAATCCGCCCCATACAGGACCATAGCAGACAATCGCTATAATAAACAACAGAAGGTTAGGTATAACAAGTGCGAACATTTGACCTGTCATCCCAAGGATTATTACTATTGGTCCCCATGCTCCAAATTGTTTCACCCACTCTTGAATTCGTTCCTGGTCATCACTGGTTAGCACAACAAATGCATTGTTTATTCCATTTTGAAAATCCGGAATGAGGAAATAACACCCCACCAGCACAAGTATAATCCCAAAAGAAACAAACAACGCAATCTTATCACCATTGCTGCGGGGTTTTTTAACTGATTTTCGCGCCATACGTATAAAGCCTGATTATTGTCTTTATCGGGTATTGAAAATGCCTTGCCAATCCAGGCAGAAACCCTGGCGCTCAAGCACAATCTTATTACGGATGAATTTACATGACTTCTTAAAAGTATTCCTCGCAAAAGTTACGGCTACTGTGTTGATGACGATCTTTACATATGTTGTGAGCATGATCAGGAAGAAAGATTTTAAAGAGCCGGAGATCATCAATCACCTGTTGAAACCCATTAAGTTCCTGAAGATCAGGAACGTAAAGCTTTTCCTGGGTGGTTGGGCATTGCATTTTTTTATCGGAGTGCTCTTCGTTACTGCGTATCATTTTGTCTGGGAGAATAATTTCTACGGATCAACCTTTCTCAGCGCCTGTGAACTGGGAGCAGCAACCGGAGTATTCTGGCTGATCGCATGGACGTTGATCTTCAAGTATCATCCTGATCCTCCCAATCTCAAGCTTAAGGATTTTTATATTCCTATATTCATTAGTCACATCGTTTTCGCCATTGGTGCATGGCTGGGATATCATATACTACCTTGATATTCTACATAGCCGGGGTTAAATCCCATCAGTTAATTCTTAACTGAAGTATTATAAAAGACTCTCATGCGATTAAACCGAATCTGCAATCCATGGCATGGAATTTATACATCGCATATTAATACTCATTAAATATTGATGCTATGAAAAAGATACTTAAATATGCCGCATGCCTGGCCTTGTCAGGGATGCTGATCACTACAGGATACGCTCAAAGCGGACAACCTACAACACCAACACCCAAGCCTGTTCAATCAACCGGAACAGTTGCTCCCGCACCTAAACTGGTAACTGACCCCATGATGAGCGACCGGTTAGGCAAAGATCTTAACACCCGGAATTCAGCGTCTCAAAATCAAACAATTAAGTGGTATGAAACCAATTACGGTTTTTATGGCAACTACAATGTTGGAAGTGTAAACTACATGAGCCGATATGATGCTCAGGGCAATTATGTGGAGACATTAAGACGTGATGAATGGACTAACAACAGCAATGTGCCTGCAACATTACGTAATGCATATGTACAGAGCCCGTATAAAGATCAGACAGTAACCGGATATTGGTCAGTTACCGATCCTGGCAAGTCAGGTTATTACATGGAGCTTCAGGATAAATCCGGAACAACTTCACGCGTTTGGGCAGACAGCCAGGGGAAATTTACAACTCAACCCTACCCTTCTTCTGTATCAACACCCGGTAACATTCCGAAAGATTAATGATGTAACCTAAAACATGGCCGGAAGCTTACTGCTTCCGGTTTTTTAATGATTTAATATGCCGGAAGGTCCTTCCATTGTTATTTTAAAAGAAGCCATTCAATCGTTTAAGGAAAAAAAAATTCTTGAAGCGGATGGCTATGGAAAAAATTTAGACTTTGGAAGGCTTCACGGCACCAAGATTATTGACATCAAAACATTTGGTAAGCATCTGCTGGTCTGCTTTAAAGACTTTACGGTTCGTGTTCATCTGCTCATGTTTGGAAGCTATCGGATCAACGATGATAAAAAAGGCAAAAATCCCAAGCTCCGAATGCATTTCGCGAATGACGAAACCCTCTCCTTCTATGCGGGCTCAATTGTAATGATTGATGAGCCCCTCGATGAAGTTTATGACTGGACTGCCGATGTAATGAATAAAAACTGGAGCATGGCCAAAGCCATCAAAAAGCTTGATAAGCACCCTAAAATGATTGTTTCCGATGCATTGCTGGATCAAACCATTTTTGCCGGAGTTGGAAATATCATTAAAAATGAAGTTTTATTCAGAGCTAAAATTCATCCAAAAAGCAAAGTGGGTAAGCTGCCTCCGGCCAAAGAAAAAGAAATGATTAAGGAAGCAGTTCATTACAGCTTTGATTTCCTCAAATGGAGGAAGGCCGGAACTTTGAAGAAACACTGGGAAGCATACTCTAAAAAGAAATGCCCCCGTGACGGAACAACATTAAAGAAAGAGTATTTAGGCAAAGCAAGCCGCAGAACATTTTACTGTCCGGCTTGTCAAAAACTTTATTAATCCACAATTCGGGCATTTACTTCACGGAAATAAGATTGTTGCTAACCAGATCGGTCAATAATCTCACTGTTCTCATTGGCAAAAATTTTGTTAAGGTAAAATCAGAACATTCATACAACAGCCATGACAACAATAATCAGAAACATTACGAAATACCCAACCCGGATTCCACAGATTTACGGAACACTCGTAACCATAGCGCTTATACTTTACTTTTTTATTGTTTACGCAGTTGGGTTTATCTATGTAACCGAGCTTCGGGTTTTCAATTTGTTGATCCAGGTTGCAGGAATTTATCTGGCGCTGAAGCAATACCGCAGAACACATGCAGGCCACATTGATTATTTACGTGCTATGTCCATTGGTGTAGGAACATCGTTTATAGCTTCCTCAACCTTTGTACTGTTTTTGTTTTTCTATCTAAAGATTGATTCTAACTTAATGCAGGTGATTCAGGCAAATGCGCCACTGGGCGAATACCTTGATCCATACATTGCTTCTTTCAGTGTTTGGCTGGAAGGTATCTTCTCCGGTTTTCTCGCAACGTTTATCATTGTAAACTATATCCGGACAGATAACGTGAACACCAATAAGCCCGATCAGTGAGGAATTTGCACCACATTCCTGCTCGTTAATCAGAATTACCCTCAGTTAAACCTCTGAATTTCAATTCATCTGCATTAACCCATAATTGGTACAATTCTGTACTATCTGATGAAACAAAATATCGGATAAATGAATTCTACAGAAGAATTTCTCGCCCGCGAATACTGGGGCAATACCGTTCAGGCATACCTGATCGCATTCGGAGTTGTCGTTATTGGTTTGTTGCTGATCAAAATCTTCAAGCGGGTATTACTAAACCGGTTCGAAAAATGGGCATTGAAAAGCGACACACAGTTCGATGATATAATCGTTCATGGTATTGAAAGATTTGGGCTACCGATCATTTCTTTTGCCATTATCTATTGGGCCATTAATTCTCTGAACGTCTCTCCAAAAGCAGAAAAAATCGTTAATGTAGCCACAGCAGTGGTAATTGCTTATTTCATTATTCGGCTAATCTCTGCACTTATTCAAACTGTAATCACCTCCAGCATTCGTAAACAGGAAAATGGTGATATTAAAGTCAAGCAGGTAGGCGGATTGATGATCATCATCAACATGGTAATCTGGATCTTAGGACTTGTATTCCTGTTGGATAACCTGGGCTATAACGTTACAACTATTCTTACCGGAGTAGGAATTGGCGGTATTGCTATCGCGCTCGCTGCTCAGAATATCGTGGGTGATTTGTTTAATTACTTTGTAATTTTCTTCGATAAGCCTTTCGAGGTTGGAGACTCCGTAACGGTTGATGATAAAAACGGAGCAATTGAATACATCGGGTTAAAAACAACCCGCATTCGAAGCTTAACCGGAGAACAAATTATTATCTCAAACAGTGACCTCACCAAATCCCGGGTCCATAATTTCAAACGACAGGAAACGAGAAGAATCGCCTTCACGCTGAGCGTCCGATACCAGACTTCTGCTGAGCAATTGAAAAAGATTCCGGAGATCATTAAAAACATCATCGAGCAGGCTAAAAACACCCGGTTTGACAGGGCACATTTTGCGCGGTTTACAGAGTATGGTCTTGCGTTTGAAGTGGTCTATTTTATTACCGTTCCCGACTACATCAAGTATATGGATGCCCAGCAGGATATCAATCTGAAGATTATCGAGGCATTCAAAAAGGATAAAATTATGTTCCTGATCCGGGAGGACAGGCCGGGTGAATGGGATAATAATTAAGGTTATATTAATTATACAATTAACTACACAAAACATGTTGCAAATGAGATTGTTATGAGATAAATTTAAAGCCCGTCACTAATTACGGAGGCATTACTTAAAGAAACATAAAAGCAAGTTGTTATGAGATCAATCTGGACAGGCGCTATTGGCTTCGGCCTTGTAAACATTCCCGTAAAGCTTTACAGCGCATCTCAGGAAAGTAACATCAGCATGGACATGCTGGATAAAAAGGACCACGCACGTATCCGCTACCAGCGGGTAAATGAAGGCACTGGTAAAGTTGTCGAGTGGAAGAATATTGTAAAAGGTTATAACCTGGATGGCGATTACGTAATCCTGGATGAAAAAGATTACCAGGCCGCAAGTCCTGAGAAAAGCAAGATCATTAACATCAGCTCATTTATAAAAGAAGACGAAGTGGAAAGCGTATACTTTGAAACGCCTTACTTCCTTGAACCTGATAAAGCCGGTGAGAAAGCCTATGTACTCTTGCACGATGCCCTTGAGAAGAGCGGTAAAGCCGGTTTGGGAAGCTTTGTATTGCGTAACAAAGAACATCTCTGCATTCTGAAGCCTTATAACGGAATTATTTTATTGAATAAAATCCGCTTCGCGGAAGAAATCCGCGATACGGGTGAGCTTAATATCCCGAAAGGAAAAGCAAAGCCTGAAGAAATTAAAATGGCGCTTTCGTTAATCGATCAGCTTACAACCAAATTTAACATCGAAAAGTTTAAGGATACGTATTCATCCGAGCTGATGAAGCTTATTAAGGCCAAAGCGAAAGGTAAGAAGATCAAAACACCTGAGCTGAAAGTTACCCACCGCAAGACAACTGATTTGATGGCGCAATTGAAAGCCAGTCTTAAAAAGGCGTCATAAATGGGCTTAGGGCTTTATAAGAAAAAGCGAAATTTTAATAACACGCCAGAGCCTGCGGGTAAAGTTACAACAGGCAGTAAGAAACTGGCTTTTGTAATTCAGCGGCATGCTGCATCGAGGTTACATTATGATCTCCGGCTGGAGCTGGATGGCGTAATGAAAAGCTGGGCCGTACCGAAAGGTCCTTCACTCAATCCCAAAGACAAGCGCTTGGCCGTGATGGTTGAAGATCATCCTATTGAGTATAACACCTTTCACGGAGTTATTCCGAAAGGAAATTACGGGGCCGGCACAGTTGACATTTGGGATGAAGGAACTTATACGGTAGATCCGTTACACGCCAAAACAAAATTTGAATCTGCTGAGCTTCGTAAGATGCTTGAAAAAGGTCAGCTGAAGTTCGTCCTGAAGGGTAAGAACATCAAAGGTTCTTTTGCGCTTGTTCGCCTTCGTGATGGAAAAAACTGGTTGCTGATCAAGCACCGCGATGAGTATGCGATGGATGAATACGACAGTGAAGATGTTCCTCCTATTAAATCGGGTGGCGATAAAACCTGGCAATCCAACAGACCTAACTCCAGACAAAAAAGCGCGAAAGCTGCACAATACGTCAGAACGAAATCGCACAAGCTCACGCATTTTATAAAACCCATGCTGGCAACAGCCAGTGAAATACCGTTTAATGATGAAGACTGGGTATTTGAAATCAAGTGGGATGGCTATCGGGCGATAACAGAGAAAACCGGAAAGAACATCAGGTTTTACTCCCGCAACGGATTATCATTTACCGAGCTTTATCCTGAGGTGGCGGAAGAGCTGAAGAAGATCAAAAAAGATTGTGTGCTTGATGGAGAGATAGTAGTCTTAAATGAAGAAGGCAAGCCAAGCTTTCAGAAGCTGCAGCAATTTGATGAAGACCGCAGCCTTCCAATTTTATACTATGTGTTTGATTGCCTGAGATACGATGGAAAAGATATAACCGATCTTTCCTTACTCGAGCGTAAGAAATACGCGGAGAAAGCAATTCCAAAAAGCAACATCATCCTCTACTCCGATCACATTGAAAAAGAGGGTGAGAAATTCTTCAATGAGATCATTAAGATTGATGGTCTCGAAGGGATGATGGCCAAGCGCGCAGAAAGCACGTACGATGAAGGCCGCAGAACCAAATCCTGGCTCAAAATCAAGCTTGTCAATACCCAGGAAGCAGTTATTGCTGGATACACAGCTCCTCGCGAAGGCCGTAAATACTTTGGCGCTTTGGTTTTAGGAGTGTATGAAAAGAAAAAACTGCGGTACATCGGTCATAGCGGAACAGGCTTTACCGATAAGGGATTGAAAGAGCTTCACGCGAAAATGCAGCCGTTAATTATCGATGACTCTCCGTTTGATGAGAAAGTGCCGGTAAACGCTAAAGTCACATGGATTCAGCCTGAGCTGGTTTGCAATGTGAAGTTCAGCGAGCTTACCGATGAGGGTATCATGCGTCACCCGGTTTTTATGGGTATGAGAATTGATAAGGAAGCTGAAGAAGTTGACCATGTTGATGTACCGGTGAAAACAAAAAAGACAGTGGCTAAAACCACTTCAAAAAAAGAACCATTAAAGAAAGTCGCTGCCCGGAAAGCCGGAAAGGAAAAATCGGATGACATTGGTACGAGCAAAGAAAAAGAACGTACCGTTACGCTGAATGGTCATGAACTGAAGCTGACCAATCAAACCAAAATCTTCTGGCCGGAAGAAGGTTATACAAAAGGTGATGTAATTAACTACTACAATAAAATTGCTGACTACATCCTTCCCTATCTGAAAGACCGGCCGCAATCTTTAAAAAGAAATCCGGGCGGAATTGAAGACAAAGGATTTTACCACAAAGACGCGGGCGATAAAGCGCCATCTTGGGTAAAAAGTGAGCAAGTTTATTCCGAAAGCGGTAACAAAACCATTGACTACATCATCTGCAATAACAAGGCAACGTTGATCTATCTGGCTAACCTTGGCTGCATTGAGCTTAATCCCTGGAATTCCAGAATTCAAAAGCCTGATAATCCGGATTACCTGATCATGGATATCGATCCTTCAGAAAAAAATACATTTAATCAGGTAGTGGACGTTGCCCTGGTAATTAAAGAAGTTCTCGATAAAGCAAAATGCCCTTGCTATGCAAAAACTTCAGGCGCTACCGGCATACACGTATATATTCCGTTAGGCGGAGCATATACATACGATCAGGCACGACCTTTTTCAGAGCTTATTGCAAACCTGGTTAATGAACAGCTTCCGGATTTCACTACAGTAGAGCGGCCCCTAAATCAACGAAAAGGCAGAATCTATATCGATTTTTTACAAAACAGGCGCGGACAAACATTGTCATCTGTGTATAGCATTCGTCCCGTTCCCGGGGCAAGTGTTTCCACACCTTTACAATGGAAAGAAGTGAGGCATGGTATTAGTCCGCTGGATTTCACCATTAAAACCATTCACAAACGCCTCGATAAAATTGGCGACATCTTTGGTAATGTTCTGACCGATAAGAACGATCTGCGCAAGTGCATTGATCGGCTAGAGTGAGAACATGAACATAATGCGTCCATTAGATCGCATCAAGCAATACATGCTTGAGCATAGCGAATCGCTTTCCGTTGCCGAAAGCGTAACTGCCGGTAATCCCCAGGCAGCATTTTCTCTGGCCGATGATGCTACGCGTTTTTACCAGGGCGGAATTACCGCATACAACCTCGGGCAAAAAGCAAGACATCTTAAAATAGATCCTATACAAGGGCTGGAGAATAATTGCGTTTCTGAGAAGATCGCTGTTGAAATGGCCAGCCATGTTTGCTCGCTTTTCAGCAGCACGTGGGGCATTGGGATAACAGGCTATGCAACTCCTGTTCCGGAGTTGAAAATCAACAAGCTGTTCGCGTACTATGCGTTTTCTTATCGTGAAAAACACTTCTACAGAAAAAAAATTACAGCTCCCAACGTAAGCATTCGCAAAGCACAGGAATATTTTGTTGCTGAAATACTAAAAGATTTTGACAAATATCTATGGATTTCGAAACGAGCATAGGCGTTGGTGCAAGTGTATTTACAGCAACATCGCTGATACCTCAGTTAGTCAAGCTGCTAAAGGAAAAGAAGTCCAAAGATATTTCCATTATTATGCTCGCGGTACTCTTTACAGGTTTGGCGCTCTGGGTTTGGTACGGTTTTTTAAAGAAAGACTGGATCATCATACTTTCAAACCTATTTGCACTGGTGATCAATCTTATAATTGGAATTTTAACGCTTTATTACAAACCAAAACGATCATGAATAATCTTTTCAGAGGCCTGATTGCAGGCTACGGTGCTAAAAAGCTCGGAGGCGGCTGCCTCGGCACAATTCTCGTCTTTATCCTGATTTGGGTAGCCCTGGGACAATGTAGTTAAAGTGTGGATACATTTCCTCGTACGTTATTGTGATATGAAACAGATGTTACCTGCATATTGTGCTTTACAGGAGATCTAAACCTGCGGTAACACAATCTTATCATAAAGATATACAACCCTGACATTAAGCCGGGTTTTTGCATGATAGTTTTGCATGAAACCACTTAGGCGCACCATGCAACTGTACACCACATCAACTGAATCGTACAATCCACCAAAAATCAACGTTTGCTCTGAAACTGCGCTGCTCAAAATGCAAGGCGAAGGTGTTAACACCGCATTTGTTGAATGTGCAGAGCTGCTGAAAGAGAAAACAGACGTAGAAGTTGTTATCAACAATGAAGGTCATGGCGATATCATGCACAGCCATACTTACGGTCCTTATTTTTTCCTGAAGGGATTATTTTACCCGAAACGTAAAATCTTAACCGTTCATGTTATTCCGGATTCGATCAAAGGCTCGCTCCCATTTGCAAAACAATTAATGCCTTTTGTACGCTGGTATTTTAAAATGGTTTATTCATTTGCCGATGTATTAATTGCGATTAGCCCGATGGTAGAAGACGCGATACGCGGACTTGGAGTAAAAACACGTATTGTCCGGATGGCTAACCCGCTTCAGCTTGATAAATGGAAACGTACCGATGAGCTTCGTAAAAAAGGTCGCGAAATTCTCGGATTAAAAGAAAATGACTTTTGTGTGCTGGGCGTTGGCCAATTACAACAGCGTAAAGGCCCAGAGGACTTTATTGAGATCGGCAGACAATTACCGAACGTTCAATTTCGCTGGATTGGGGGCCGGCCTTTTGGTGCCATGACCGAAGGCATTAAACGGCTCGACAAAAAAATTGGAGAAGCTCCAGATAACATCAAATTTGCAGGGTTGTTTTCAT
>CAZHQP010000079.1:0-10028 GCA_964534735.1 uncultured Roseivirgaceae bacterium | reverse complement strand
GCTGACAGATAAAACATATTACGGAACACTCATTACGCTGGGCGGAGCTTTTCTGACCATTTTGTCCAACTATTTTTTGATACCTTACTTGGGATACACCGGAAGCAGTTTGGCTGCGCTGATTTGTTATTTTTCCATGGCTGTTGCCTGCTACCTGACCGGGCAGAAATTCCATCCGATACCGTACGCGATCTGGAAAGGTTTGGGCTACATTCTCATCACTATGGCTATTGTTTTTGGGGTGAACTCCCTTATCGTTAATGACCGTTGGCTTTCAATAAGCTTCCATGCCGGTGTAATGGCTGTGTTTGTTACAGTGGTTTATTTTGTTGAAAGACGTTATTTCCGTCAACCGGTCATATAAAGCGGCATTATTTCAGGAACCCGGGAAGGGGAAATTCGTTAATTTTGGAGTGGTTTTTGAGATTTGACGCTGACCGATACGTGCATGAAGCTTTACCATATTTATAAAGTAACATTCTGTTTTTCTCTTTTCGGGTTGATCGGGTTGATGCCGGCAGAAGGCATCGCACAAAAAAAGAGAAAAGACGAATCTCCCGTTGCTTCTGTCAGGCTGCGTGAAGCAGAATTTTATTTTACGGAAGGCGAAAAGCATTTCATCCTGGAAGACTATGCCAAAGCATTAATCTATTATCAGAAATCACTTGAAATCAATCCGGAAAATGCCACTGTGTACTATAAAGTCGCGGAGGTTTTATCGCAAAGCGAAAAGCGCGAAGATTTGCTGAAAGCATCGGTAAACATGCAGCAGGCATTATCGCTCGAAAAGAAGAATAAGTATTTCTATTTACTGGCCGCAGAACTTTACGCAAATCTTTCACAGTATGATAAGGCTGCCGAAACATACGAGACAATGTTTTCAGAGCTTCCGGAGTCACAAGAATACTTATATGAGCTTGCAGCGCTCTACCAATATTCAAACAAAAAAGATGAGGCCATAAAAACCTATTCGCGTGCTGAAAGCTTTTTAGGAATCAGTGAAATTTCTTCCCTGCAAAAAAACCCGGCTTTATTTTGAGACCGGCAAAACTGAAGAAGCCATTCGCGAAGGTGACAAGCTGATCGCGGCCTTTCCGGATGAAGAACGTTTTGTGATGGCTGTGTCTGAGTTGCTTTCGCAAAATTCATTGAAAGAAAAAGCGATTACCTATCTTGAAAAATTTATTGCCGAAAATAAATCAGCGCCAAGCGCACAAATGCTCTTGGCTGGTTTATACCGCGATACTAACCGTGAAGAAAAAGCGCGTCAGTTGCTGATTGCTGCTTTTAATGATCAGGACCTGGAGTTCACAAATAAGCTTGTCGTGCTTGGAACGTACAATGCCGAACTCAGTCAGGCGAGAGCAAAAAATTTAGCTGATGCAAACAAGGAACGCTTTGTTCTGGATTTATTCTCCATGCTGGAGAAGCAGCATCCCGAACAGGAAAATGTCCATGTCCTGGGCGGTGATCTTTACCTGACCATTGGTAAAAAACAGGAAGCTCAGAAACAATACCTGGCCGCCATTCAATATGGTGCTACAAGCTTTGAGGTGTGGCAGAATTTATTATACCTCGAAATGCAGCTTGAGCAATTCGATAACGTAATCACGCATTCCGAAAAGGCAATGGAGTATCATCCTAACCAGGCGATGGTATATTACTTTAACGGACTCGCCAATTTGCGCAAAAAGAAAAAATAAAGATGCTGCGCAGACCTTTGAACAAGCCAAAAGATTATCTGTATCGAATCCCGGCTTGACCAGTGAGATCAACGGATTGTTAGGTGATGCGTACAATGCATCAAAAGAATACGAAAAATCGGATAAAGCATACGATGAAGCATTAGCCACTAATGCCAATAATGATGCAATCCTGAATAATTACAGCTACTATCTTGCCTTACGCAAAGCTAATCTTGAAAAAGCCGAGAAGATGGCTTCACAGCTTATCAGGAATAACCCGGACAACGCAACGTATCTCGACACATATGCCTGGGTTTTATTTGTGCGCGAAAAATATAAGGATGCCAGGAAAGCTATTGAGAAAGCAATCGGTACAGGGCTGGCAAGCGCTACACATTTTGAACATTATGGTGATATTCTTTTTAAATTGGGCGATGTTGAAAACGCGGTGAAGCAATGGGAAAAGGCAAAGAACATGCTCACCACCAGCAGCGAAACATTAAATAAAAAAATCGCCAACCGAAGAATCTATGAATAACGTCTTGCGGCTTGGGCTGCTCTTACTGGTTCTTGGTTCCGCAGGATGCAGCAAAAAGATCACACCTCCCCCGGTTTCAAAAGCGATTACCAACATTATTCCCAATGACAGCCTGTCGATTGAACAAATCGATTTTGAATACCTGCATGGCAAGGGTCGCATGATCCTGAAAGATGGGAGCAAGGAACGTGAGGTAAAAGCAAATATCCGAGTGCGGAAAGACAGTGTGATCTGGATGAATTTTACGGTAATTGGCGTGCAGGGCGGCCGCGCGCTTATCAATCGCGATTCAATTACCATCATCAGTAATGTATCAAACGAATATTTTGTGTTTGATTACAAAGAGCTCTCCCGCAAATTCAATTTTGAAATTAATTATGATGTAATCCAGTCGGCTATGCTGGGCAACCTTCTTGTTCCACGGATGACATCCGATACGGTAGAACAAAAAACAGCTTCCTACTTATTGAGTCAGCAAATCGGCACAGTGGATGTTCTGAATTTCATCAGCGCTACTACGATGAAGATTCAGAAGGTAGAGCTCAAGGAAAATAACACGCATAACTCGCTCGTTATTAATTATGCAAACTTTCAGCCGCTGGATACCAAACTCTTCCCGTATGACGGAACGATCTCGCTTTTTTACAAAGCACCTGCGGGTTTGTTGAATACAACGATTATTTTTGAGTACAATAAAGTAGAAGTGGGTGACAAAGAACTCAGGTTCCCGTTCAATATTCCGAAAAAGTATGACCGCAGGTAACAGCGTGCGGATTATTTGCTTGCTTTTACTGGTGGCGCTATCCATCCCGGCACTCGCCCAAAAGCCTAAAACGAAAGCCCAGCTTCAGAAAGAAAAGCAGCAAAATCTGGAAAAGATCAAGGAGGTTGAAAAGATCCTTTCTGAAACCTCGAGCCAGAAGAAAAATACACTCGGTGAATTGTCGGCCGTCAAGCAGCGCATCAATGCTCAGGAAACACTGATCGGTTCCATCAAAAATGAGATCAGCTATCTGGACAATGACATTGATGAAAACAATGAATTCATTCGTGCGCTACAGGAAGATCTAAAAAAATTAAAAAAGGAGTATGCTTCTATGCTCTACGCAGCGCAAAAAGCAAATAACAGTGCGACCCGGTTAACCTTTTTATTTTCTGCAGAATCGTTTCAACAACTGGTTATGCGCATGCAGTACATGAAGCAATACAGTGAAAAAAGAAAGCTGCAAGCCATCGCGATCACTGCTGTTCAGGGAGAACTTTCCGGGCAGGTAAAAATTATTGAAGGCAAGCGCAATGAAAAAAACACCTTGCTGGGAGAAGAGGTTTCGGAAAACAAAAAGCTTAACGGATTAAAAGATCAGCAGAACAAGCTTGTCAGGAATCTCGAAAAGCAGGAGAAATCATTGAAGCAGGATCTGGACGAAATCAAAAAATCCCTTGCTGAACTCGATAAAAAAATCAATGAGATTATTAAAGAGGAAATTGCCAAAGCAGCTGCTGAGGCGAAAGCAAACGCAAAATCAAAAACCAATACAAGCTACGTTGCACTATCTGCATCTTTTCAGGATAACAAGACAAAATTTGCCTGGCCTGCACAAGGGTTTGTCTCCATGCCATTCGGACGTCAGCAGCACCCTGCACTGAAGCATGTACAGATTGAGAACGATGGTATTAACATTCAAACTGCCCAAAACGAAAAAGTAAAATCCATCTTTGGGGGTGAGGTAAAAATGGTGGCTTTTCTGCCTTCGATCGGCAATTCAGTAATCATCGCGCATGGTGAATACTTTACCGTTTACTCCGGCTTAAAGGACGTTTATGTAAAAAAGGGGCAAAAGGTCACAACAGGCCAGGAATTAGGCCAATTGCAGATAAATAGCGAGGGCGTATCAGAATTGAGGTTCCAGATCCGTAAAAACACAACACCTCTGAATCCACAGCTTTGGCTTCGTAATTAGCACCAAAAGATCAATTTTTGCGTTCTCTGCGTATATTCTATCTTTACACTTCTAAATTTTGAGATTATGAATGCAATATTTTTGATCGGAATGCCAGGTGCAGGTGAGTGGGCGATTATCGCGCTGGCCGTGTTGGTTTTATTCGGAGCCAAGAAAATACCTGATTTTGCAAAAGGTTTGGGTAAAGGTATCCGTGAGTTCAAGGATGCTGTGAAAGACGTTAAAAAAGAAGTTGACGAAGGCGCAAGCGCAGGCAAGATCGAAGAAGGGAAGTAATCGTTTTGATGAGGTCATACGTAACTTTTCGCGACATACAGCATGATCTTGAGCAAGGCAGCCTTTCTTGTACGAATTTAGTACAACACCACCTCAGTAATATTAAAAGTAAAGCGCACCTCAATGCGTTTGTAAGCGTATATGAGAATGAAGCGCTTGATCGCGCAGCTGCAGTTGATCAAAAAATAAAACAAGGAAAAGCAGGTAAGCTTGCAGGCCTGGTGGTGGGCCTGAAAGATGTGTTATCGCACGACCAGCATCCGCTGCAAGCCGGCAGCAAAATTCTCGAAGGATTTATCGCACAGTATACGGGCACAGCCGTTCAGCGTTTGCTGGACGAAGATGCCATTATCATTGGTCGCAACAACTGCGATGAGTTTGCCATGGGCTCATCAAATGAAAACTCTGCATTCGGACCCGTATTAAACGACATTGATAATACGCGTGTACCCGGTGGATCATCGGGTGGATCAGCAGTAGCCGTTCAGGCCGGTATGTGCCGCATCGCATTAGGCTCTGATACGGGCGGTTCAGTTCGTCAACCGGCAGCATTCTGTGGTATCCTTGGATTAAAGCCTACCTACTCGCGCATCTCACGCTATGGACTGGCAGCATATGCTTCCTCGTTTGATTGCATCGGTATTTTCGGAACATGTGTGGAAGATATCGCACTGGTTCTCGAAGTCATAGCCGGCAAAGATGATTTCGACAGCACGGTTTCCCATGCCAGGGTTCCCTCCTACTCTGCTTCACTTCAATCGAACACAGATAAAAAATATAAGATTGCGTATCTGAATGAGACGCTTGAGTCTCCGGGGCTGCAACCCGAAATAAAAGAGGCCGCCTCAACAACGATTGATAAGTTAAAGTCTGCCGGACACGAAATTGCAGGCATAGACTTTCCGTTACTTGAGCATTTCCTTCCTGCCTATTATATATTAGCAACTGCTGAAGCCAGCTCTAATCTATCGCGGTATGATGGCGTTCGGTACGGCCACAGAACCGAGAATGCAACCGATTTACATTCGATGTATAAAAAGACGCGTTCGGAAGGATTCAGCAAAGAAGTACAGAGAAGAATATTACTTGGGACGTTTGTATTGAGTTCAAGCTACTACGATGCTTATTATACCCAGGCCCAAAAAGTAAGAAGGATCATTCGCGACAAAACAAAAGCGATTTTTGAGCGTTACGATTTCATCCTGATGCCTACCACACCCACAACGGCTTTTAAAATTGGCGAACATCTTGCTGATCCAATCGAGATGTATTTGGCTGATTTGTTTTCCGTACATGCAAATGTGGCGGGTGTACCCGGAATTTCAATCCCGTGTGGTACTGACAAAAAAGGATTACCGATTGGATTACAGTTAATTGCAGATGATTTTGAGGAGGAAAAGCTGCTGCAGGCAGCGAACATGATGCTGAACTTGAATTGATATGAAGAACGGATTATTTTTTGCGGGCATACTCACATTTGTTTCCGTGATTGTGTATGCTCAGGATCCTGTGCCCGTTCCGGAGCCAGCGGATACAACAGAAATTGCAATTGCGGAAGACGATATCCTGTTCAAGGAAATTGAAGATTCAGCAAGCTTTGCCTTCTATGCGCTTCCAACGGATATCGAATATATTCCGGGAGATGATTTGCCAGCGCTTGTTGAAGATCGATTGAACTGCATTCAAAAAACCATTCCGCTTACGTATAACGACCGCGTTCATTCGTTCATTAATTACTTCACCGTTCGTGACCGGGAATACACACGCATGGTTGCTACCCGCAGACAAATCTATTTTCCTTTGTTCGAAAAGTATCTTGCCAAGTACGGATTGCCGGAGGAACTAAAATATCTCTCCATCATTGAATCGGGGTTAAACCCGAAAGCCGTATCGCGGGTACGGGCCGTTGGCTTGTGGCAATTCATGTCGCCTACCGGCAGACATTATGGCTTGCAACACGACTGGTTTATTGACGACCGCATGGATCCTGATAAAGCAACTGAAGCAGCTTGTAAATACCTGAAAGAGCTTTACGGTATGTTTGGCGATTGGGAGCTTGCATTAGCTTCCTACAATGCCGGTCCGGGTAACGTTAAAAAAGCAATCCGCAGATCGGGCTACAAAAAGAATTTCTGGGAAGCGTATGCCTATCTGCCGCGCGAAACACGCTCTTATGTTCCGCAGTTTGTAGCGATCATCTACGCGATGAACTATCTCGATGAACATAATTTTTATGATATCGGTCAGGAGGTATTGATGCCTTCGGATACGCTTCACATTAAAAAGTTTTTGAATTTTGAAACGTTTGCCAACCTCACCGGAGTTTGTCTTGAAGATCTTCAGGTACTAAATCCTTCTATTCAACGAAACGCGATTCCCGGCCGACCCAAGCTTCAGGTTATCCGTGTTCCTTTGATTGCAAAAGAAGTGCTGGCCTTCAATCGAACGGCCATTCTGGATTCAGCTTCCAGGGTTGGACAGAAAGAGCTTGAGATGCTCGCCAGGACTTCTGAAGGAAGTACGTACGGTCGTGACAAAGTTATGTATCGTGTTAAGAGCGGTGATGTGCTGGGCTCAATTGCTATGCGCTATAATGTTCGTGTTGCCGATATCCGCAAGTGGAACAACTTAAGCGGAAACACAATTCGGGTAAACCAACGATTGAATATCTGGCTCAGGCAGCCTGCAGGTGGAGTGCCCGCCACAACAACTGTTGCAGAAAAAGCAAAACCTCAGGTTGTTCTTCCTGTGCCCGGTTCAAAGACATACACGGTTCAGGAAGGCGATACACTCTGGGACATCTCCCGGAAGTTTGAAGGATTGACGATTGAAAAGCTGAAATCACTCAACAATCTCAGCAGCAACAAGCTTCAGCCGGGTCAAAAGCTGATCGTTGCACAATAATGCTTTTGCATTCCATTTAGCCCATTTTTATCTCTGCATTTACTCAGGTTTTCATGCCCTGATACCCCTTTTCTAACCCAGAATGCTATCTTTGGCAGTTCTAAACTCTTGTACGATGTCCATTAAGATCAGGAAAGAAGATGCCCTCAATTATCACATGCAGGGCCAGCCCGGAAAAATTGAAGTTGTGCCCACCAAGATGCTTAGCTCACAGCTTGATCTTGCGCTTGCCTACTCACCCGGTGTTGCCGAACCATGTAAAGAAATTGCAGCCAATAAAGAAGATGTTTATAAATACACGTCAAAAGGAAATCTCGTAGCCGTTATCTCCAACGGAACTGCAGTGTTAGGGTTAGGCAACATAGGCCCGGAGGCATCCAAGCCGGTAATGGAGGGCAAAGGTGTACTGTTTAAAAAATTTGCAGGCATTGATGTGTTTGATATCGAGATCGATGAAACTGATCCGGATAAGTTCATCCAGATCGTTAAGTCACTTGAGCCAACGTTTGGCGGGATAAATCTGGAAGATATTAAAGCACCTGAGTGTTTTAAAATAGAACAGGAGCTTCGCGACAAAATGAATATTCCGATCATGCACGATGATCAGCACGGAACAGCCATTATTTCCGCTGCAGGATTACTGAACGCCCTGGACATCGTTGGGAAGAAAATTGAAAAGATAAAAGTAGTAGTGAATGGCGCAGGTGCCGCTGCTGTAAGCTGCACCAGGCTTTATTTAAGACTGGGTGTTAAAAAAGAGAATGTTGTCATGTGTGACAGCAAGGGTGCTATCCATGCAGGACGCACAGATCTTGACGATATAAAGAAAGAGTTTGTCACCACCCGAAAAGTTACTACGCTAAGCGAAGCAATGAAAGATGCTGACTTCTTCATTGGGCTTTCGGTTGCCGATGTGCTTACAGAAGATGATATCAAGTCGATGGCCAAAAATCCAATCGTTTTTGCGCTAGCCAATCCGGATCCGGAAATTAAATATGAGCTTGCAAAAAAAGTGCGTAAAGATATCATCCTGGCTACCGGTCGTTCCGATCATCCTAACCAGGTAAATAATGTGTTGGGTTTCCCTTACATCTTCCGTGGGGCGCTGGATGTGCGTGCAACGGAGATCAACGAAGAAATGAAACTTGCTGCCGTTCATGCCATTGCTGACCTGGCAAAAGAATCAGTGCCTGACATGGTGGTAAAAGCATACGGAGATGCAAAGCTTTCTTTTGGTCCGGAATATTTAATCCCCAAGCCGCTCGATCCGCGATTGATCACAACCATTTCACCTGCAGTTGCCAAAGCTGCCATGGAATCGGGTATGGCTAAAAAACCAATTACCGATTGGGGCGCTTATCACCAGGAATTGCTGAACCGCATCGGTATCGATCAAAAACTGATGACAAGGATCATTGACCGTGCCAAGACAAAACCAAAACGCGTTGTATTTGCAGAAGCCCATCACCATAAGATTCTCAAAGCTGCACAGATTCTTCAGGATGAAGGTATTGCAGAACCTATCCTGTTAGGCGATAAAGATGAGATCGAAAGACTGATCAGGGAACATGACCTGGATTTGAACTGCCCGATCATTTATCCAAGAAGGGAACATGCTAAAGTTGAGCAGTTTGCGGAAGTACTGTATAAAAAACGTCAACGTAAAGGACTTTCCTTGCGTGACTGCCAGCAGCTTTTGCGTGACCGTAATTACTATGGCGCGATGATGGTGGAGGTTGGCGAAGCTGACGCGTTGGTATCCGGCTTAACAAAAGATTATCCAAAGACTATATTGCCATCGCTGCAAATCATTGGCATCGCTGAAGGTGTGAATCGGGTTGCGGGAATGTATATACTTTTGAACAAGAAGGGTACATTCTTCTTTGCAGACACAACAGTTAATCTCGACCCGACTGCTGAACAACTTGTTGACATTATCGGGTTAACTGCACGCGGAGTTAAATTCTTTGATATGGAACCGCGCGTTGCTGTCCTCTCCTATTCAAACTTTGGCTCATCGAAAGGGGAAGTACCGGAGAAAACGCGTGAAGCAGTGCGGCTTGCTAAAAAGAAATATCCGGACCTGGTTATCGATGGCGACATTCAGGCCAACGTTGCGTTCAATACGGAGATCCAGCAGGAAAGCTTTCCATTCAGTGCATTGGCAAGAGATGGAGCAAATACTGTAATTTTTCCAAACCTCGAATCCGGAAACATTGCGTACAAGCTGTTAACTGAAATTGGCGGAGCCGAAGCGATCGGTCCGATTTTGTTAGGCATGCGTAAACCCGTACATGTGCTACAGCTCGGAAGTTCTATCCGTGAGATTGTAAACATGGCTGCTATTGCTGTTGTTGATGCACAGCTGCATGATCAGAACGACCACCTTTAACAATTTTAGATTTTGGATTTATGATTTTAGAATACTGAAATCGTAAATCTAAAATCTTCAATCCAAAATTGACCAAAACCCCATGATTGCTTTTCTTAAAGGAAAACTCATTCACAAAGATCCTACGTTTGTCATCATTGATGTAAATGGCGTTGGCTATCATGTTAACATCTCGCTTCAAACCTTTGGCGAGATAAAAGATCAGGAAAATATTCTTTTATACACCCATCTCAACATTCGGGAAGACGCGCATGTCCTATTCGGCTTCAGCA
>CAZHQP010000078.1:0-10057 GCA_964534735.1 uncultured Roseivirgaceae bacterium | reverse complement strand
AAGCGATCCTGGAAGGCAAGCCGATCGATGTATACAATCACGGTAAAATGAAACGTGATTTTACATTTGTCGATGATATCGTGGAAGGAATTGTGCGGCTTATTCCAAATGTACCAGCCGGAAATACTTCGTGGAGCGGGCACAAGCCGGATGCAGCTACAAGCTTTGCTCCTTATAAATTATATAACATCGGAAATAACAGCCCGGTTGAATTGCTGCGATTCATTGAAGTGATAGAAGAAAAACTTGGCAAAAAAGCAGTTAAAAATTTGTTGCCAATTCAGGAAGGCGATGTACCGGAAACCTTTGCGGATGTTGAAGCCCTTACAAATGATGTGGGCTTCAAACCTTCAACATCCATTGAGGAAGGGATTGGAAAATTCATCGACTGGTATAAAGAATATTACAAGAAATAAGAATCATCCATGGAAAAAGTTGGAATTATCGGATTGGGTTATGTTGGGCTTCCATTAGCAGTGGAATTTGGAAAAGTAATTGATGTGGTTGGTTTCGATATTAATAAAGAGCGCATTGAAGAATTGAAGCAAGGCTTTGACCGCACAAAAGAAGTGGAAACACACGATCTGAAAGCATCAAAAAAGCTTTCTTACTCTTCTAACCTGGAGGATCTGAAAACCGTAAACTACTTTATTGTTACAGTCCCTACTCCGGTTGACGAATACAAAAAACCTGACCTCACTCCATTAATCAGCGCAAGTAAAACAGTAGGAAGCGTTCTTAAAAAAGGTGATACGGTTATTTACGAATCAACCGTTTACCCGGGTTGCACGGAAGAAGATTGTGTGCCCGTCCTCGAAAAAACCAGTGGTTTGAAATTTAACGTTGACTTTTTCTGTGGCTATTCACCGGAGCGCATTAATCCGGGCGACAAATTGCACCGCGTAACAACCATTAAAAAAGTTACCAGTGGAAGTACGCCCGAAGTAGCCGATAAAGTTGACGCGCTTTACCGAAAGATTGTTAATGCCGGAACACACAAAGCATCATCCATAAAAGTTGCTGAAGCCGCAAAAGTTATCGAAAATGCCCAGCGCGACATCAATATCGCATTTGTGAACGAGCTTGCCCTGATCTTTGACAAGATGGGAATTGACACCCAGCAGGTATTGGAAGCTGCCGGAACAAAATGGAATTTCCTTCCTTTCAAGCCGGGTCTGGTCGGGGGGCACTGCATTGGTGTTGATCCGTATTACTTAACACACAAAGCAGAAAGCGTGGGCTACCGTGCAGAAGTGATCATTGCCGGAAGACGAATCAATGATAACATGGGTGCACACATTGCCGGTCGTGTGATCAAGCTGATGGCACAACACGAGCAGCCTGTACATGGAGGAAATATTCTGGTACTCGGAATTACATTCAAGGAAAATTGTCCGGACATCCGGAACAGTAAAGTGGTTGATGTAATCCAGGAACTACAGAGCTACGGCACAAATGTCGAGATCTACGATCCACAGGCAGATGCCGCTGAAGTTAAACACGAGTATGGCTTAACGCTGATTGACAAACTGGATAAAAAATATAATGCGATCATACTGGCAGTAAGTCATGATGAGTTCAAGTCGATCAACTGGACTAAAATCAAGGGCGATAAAACGGTTGTGTACGATGTAAAGGGTCAACTGGACAAATCGCTGGTAACAGCCAGGTTATAAGATGAAATAATGAAAAAAATTCTCGTTACAGGCGGAGCAGGATATATCGGAAGTCACACCGTAGTTGAGCTCATCAATACAGGCTACGAACCGGTTGTAATCGATAATTTTATTTTCAGCGATGGTTCCTTGATTCAGGGCATCGAAAAGATCACCGGTAAAAAAGTAAACTTTCATAAAGGAGATTGCCGTGATAAATCATTTCTCACCAATCTTTTCAAAACACAAGGCCCAATTGAAGGCGTAATCCATTTTGCTGCCCTGAAATCCGTTGGTGAATCAGTGCAAAAGCCATTACTCTATCATCAGAACAATATTGAATCGTTGCTTACTTTGTTAGAAGTAATGAAAGTGTTCGGTGTGAAGGATTTTATTTTCTCATCCTCATGCACCGTTTACGGTCAGCCGGATCACATTCCTGTTAATGAGGCTGCTCCGTTCAAGAGAGCTGAATCTCCGTATGGCGCGACTAAGCAAATCTGCGAACGGATCCTGGAAGATTCGTATGTTGATGGATTCAGAGTTGTTTCGTTACGCTACTTCAATCCCATTGGCGCACATGCATCATCCATCATTGGCGAAGTTCAGTTAGGCACTCCCAACAATCTTGTTCCGTACATCACACAGGCTGCAGCCGGCTGGCGCGAGAAGCTGACCATTTTTGGTGGAGATTACAATACAAAAGATGGTACCTGCGTTCGGGATTACATTCATGTAACCGATCTGGCAAACGCGCATCTTCAGGCATTAAGTTTTTTAGCTTCCCGAAAAGAAGCTGCACTTTTCGAAGCATTCAATGTTGGAACAGGTGAAGGCGTTTCGGTTCTTGAACTCGTTCAGGGATTTATAAAAGCTACCGGAGTAAACGTTGCCTATACAATTGGCGCCCGCAGACCGGGTGATATCGAAAAAGTCTATGCCGATCCTAAAAAAGCCAATACTGTCCTGGGCTGGAGCGCTAAACTTTCCACTGAACAAGCTCTTATTGATGCCTGGAACTGGCAGAAAAAACTCATAAAGTAGTGTTAATTTGCACGGTCATTTTCTGACTGTTACGAAAGCATGGAAAAAATTAAAATGGTTGATCTGCATAACCAGTATGCGCAGATTAAACCTGAAATAGATGCAGCCATCCAGGATGTACTCGATTCAACCGCGTTCATCCAGGGGCCGCAGGTTGCAACCTTCGCAAAAGAATTAGCAGAGTATGCAGGTGCCAGGCATGTGATTCCGTGTGCCAATGGAACGGATGCGTTGCAAATCGCCATGATGGCGCTCGAATACAAACCGGGAGATGAGATCATTTTGCCGGTTCATACGTATGTGGCTACAGCGGAAGTAATCGCGTTACTCGGGCTCAAACCTGTATTTGTTGAAGTTGATCCGGATACATTCAACATCGATCCGGAACAAATTGCAGCAAAGATCACATCCAAAACAAAAGCTATCGTGCCTGTTCACCTTTACGGACAGTGTGCCAATATGGAGGCAATTTTAAATATCTCGAAAGAACATAACGTCCATGTGATTGAAGATGCTGCGCAATCGTTAAGTGCTGAATTTATTTTCTCCGATGGAACCCGGAAAAAATCCGGAACCATGGCTACAATCGGCACCACTTCGTTCTTTCCCTCAAAAAACCTGGGCTGTTATGGCGATGGTGGAGCAATCTTTACCAATGATTCAATACTTGCTGAAAAAATTACGATGATGGCCAATCATGGTCAGAAAGTAAAATACAATCACGAAAGCATTGGTGTTAACAGCCGGTTAGATACATTGCAAGCGGCCATCTTAAGTGTTAAGCTTAAACATCTGAATACTTATACTTCAAAGAGGAATGAAGTTGCCAACTACTATGATAAGAATCTGGCCGACATAAAACATTTCCAGCTTCCATATCGCGCACCTTATTCAACGCATGCATTTCATCAGTATACCCTAAAAGTTGAAGGTGTTGATCGGGATGAGCTAAAGCTCTATCTTGATAAGTGCGGAATCCCAAGTATGATCTATTACCCGATTCCATTGCACTTGCAAAAAGCCTATCGCCAGCCAGGTGTAGAGCGTGGAGCATTCCCGATCACTGAAAAGCTCTCCAAAACCGTCCTTTCGCTGCCCATTCATACCGAAATGAATGAGGAACAATTGAATTACATTTGCACTATCATTCGCAAGTATTTTTAATGAGTAATCAATCCTATACTGCACATCCAACAGCTGTAATTGACGAAGGCTGTGAAATTGGCGAAGGCACAAAAATCTGGCACTTCTCGCACATCATGGCGAATTGCAAGATTGGAAAGAATTGTAACCTCGGCCAGAATGTAGTCGTGTCGCCTGACGTTGTACTTGGAACTAATGTCAAAGTGCAGAACAATGTTTCCATTTATACCGGTGTTGTTTGTGAAGATGATGTGTTTCTTGGCCCTTCCATGGTGTTTACAAATGTTACCAACCCGCGAAGCGCAGTTAACCGCAAAAGTCAGTATGCCAAAACCTTAGTAAAGAAAGGCGCTTCGATTGGTGCTAATGCAACTGTAGTTTGTGGGAATTATATTGGTAAATATGCATTCATCGGAGCCGGAGCGGTGGTTACAAAAAATGTTCCCGATTACGCCTTAGTAATCGGCAATCCAGCCAGACAAACCGGCTGGATGAGTGAATACGGCCACAAACTGAAGTTTGACGCATCAGGTATTGCCATCTGCGAAGAGAGCAAAGAAAAATATAAATTGGATAAAGGAACCGTTACCAAGATCTCCTGATGAAGAATTTTGCGCTCATAGGCGTTGCCGGATACATCGCTCCCCGACATTTACAGGCTATCCGCGATACAAAAAATAATCTCGTTGCTGCGCTCGATAAATTTGATACCGTAGGCATCCTTGATTCGTATTTTCCATCAGCTGATTTCTTTACCGAGTTCGAGCGATTTGATCGTCATCTCGATAAACAACGCAGGCAAGGCAATAAGGTTGATTACGTAAGCATTTGTACACCTAATTACCTTCACGATTCTCATATTCGGTTCGCCTTGCGCCATCAGGCTGATGCAATTTGCGAAAAACCACTGGTTCTCAATCCGTGGAATGTTGATGCGCTGGAGGAAATCGAAAAAGAAACCGGTAAAAAAGTTTTTACCATTCTTCAGTTACGGTTGCATCCGAGCATCATTGCCCTCAAAAAAGAAGTAGAAGAAAGTCCGAAGAATAAAGTTTTTGACGTTGATCTGACCTACATAACATCACGCGGTCACTGGTATCAAACCAGCTGGAAGGGTGATGTAAGTAAATCCGGTGGCGTGGCAACAAACATCGGAATCCACTTTTTTGACATGCTTTCTTGGGTTTTTGGAGGTATCAAAAAGAATATCGTTCACTTATTATCCGAAGATTCTGCAGCCGGAGTATTGGAACTTGAGAAAGCCAACGTGCGGTGGTTTCTCAGTATTGATTATAATAATGTTCCGGAGGCTTTAAAAGCCAATGGAAAAAGAACGTATCGTTCACTTACGATGGAAGGGAGAGAGATCGAATTCAGCGATGGTTTTACCGATCTGCATACAAAAAGCTATCAGCACATTTTAGATGGTAAAGGCTTCGGCCTGAAAGAAGCCCGGCCTTCCATTCAAACCGTTTATGAAATCCGAAATCAGTCAATCGCACCCCTGGAAGGTGACTTTCACCCGATGCTTAAAACCAAAAAGTAGTGATCCCGTTTGTTGATCTTAATCTGCAGCACGAATCGATTCAAAATGAGATTGATCAGGCCGTAAAAGATGTATTTACAAGAGCACAGTTCATTGGCGGAGAGCAGGTAAAAAAATTTGAACAGGAATTCGCGGCACTTTTAAGGGTCACTCATTGCATTGGTACGGGCAACGGTACTGATTCACTTTTTTTAATTCTGAAAGCATTAGGTGTCGGTCCGGGTGACGAGGTTATCACACCCGCATTTAGCTGTATGCCATCCGCAGAATGCATTACACTAACCGGTGGTTCGGTAGTTTTTGCCGATGTGGATAATGACCACTACACACTCGACCCAGCGGACGTGGAGCGCAAGATTACATCAAAAACCAAAGCAGTTATTGCCGTTCATCTTTACGGACAGGCAGCGGCAGTTAGTCAACTCAAAGCAATTTGCGATAAGCATAACATTTTTTTAATAGAAGATTGTGCTCAAGCTCATCTTACCAAAGAAAATGGAAAGCTTGCAGGAACATTCGGTATTGCTTCTGCTTTTAGCTTTTATCCAACAAAAAATCTGGGTGCCTGCGGGGATGCAGGTTGCGTGCTTACACAGGACGATCAACTTGCAGAGAAAATCCGCAGGCTTGCCAATCATGGAGCCCTGAAGAAAGATGATCATCAACTAGAGGGAACAAACAGTCGGCTTGATACGCTTCAGGCAGCAATTCTCTCTGTTAAAATGAAATATCTTCAACAGGCGAACGCACGCAGAATTGAAATTGCAGCTCTGTATTCTTCACTGCTTAGAGATATTCCGAAACTAATTACACCCTTTGAACGCAAAAGCGTTGTTCATACATTTCACATTTACGCAATACGAACAGCTGATCGCGATGGATTGAAAAAGTACCTTGCAGAAAATGGAATTGAAAGCATGATTCACTACCCGCAAGCCCTTCCGTATACATCCGCCTACGCATATAAAAAATACGCCCAATCAGCTTTCCCTGTTTCCTCAAAGCTGCAAAATGAGATGCTTTCCCTGCCGGTTTACCCCGGACTCCATAATCATCAAGTAACCACCATTGTTGATAACATTAAAAACTATTTTTTAGAGTAATTCACAGGGTCACAGCTATTTAATCATTAATTTTAATGGATTTTACAGTATGGCTATACAGCTGGCGGCCGCAGTTACGTCCTTTGTTATTTGTTTTTTGATCATCCCGGTGATCATTAAATACTCCCTTGAAAAAAATCTTGTGGATATTCCAGGCCGCAGGAAAATTCATAAAAAAATTACTCCTTCCATGGGGGGCATTGCCATTTTCCTGGGATTCATTATCTCTGCACTGATCTGGATGGAGCTTCCTCAATGGAAAGAAACTCGCTTTATCCTGATCGCACTGTTTATCGTGTTCTTTATTGGAGTGCGTGACGATTTAGTTCCATTGCGCCCATTCATGAAATTACTCGGCCAGCTGATTGCTGGGGGCGTGTTGATCGCCCTATTCGACCTGCGTTTAAAATCACTTTATGGATTAATAGGCCTTTACGATATCCCATTACTCGTAAGCTACGGGATAACATTGTTTACAATTATTGTAATCACGAATTCCTTTAATCTGATTGATGGGCTGGACGGACTAGCCGGCACCATTGCCAGCATTTCACTGTTGGCATTTGGTATTTCCTTCTTTTTAGTTGGTGACTTTGTATTTGCTGTCTTGTCCTTCTCTATGCTGGGGGCGGTTATAGCGTTTCTGTTTTTCAATTGGGATCCTTCCGAAATTTTTATGGGTGATACGGGTGCATTAGTTATCGGGTTAATGCTGGCCATTCTTGCGATTCGGTTTATTGATCTTCAATACAATTTGCCGGTCGATAATCCCTATAAATTTAAAGCAGCTATTTCAGGAGCCGTATGTTTTGTGATTATTCCATTAGCCGATACATTAAGAATTTTTATTCTGCGCACCATCCGCAGGCAATCACCATTTACACCTGACAAAAGTCACATTCACCACAATGTAATGCGCCTCGGATTCTCGCATGGTCGCTCAACGATTATTCTTGGACTGGCACAGACCGGATTTGTTTTGATCGCCATTTTTACCAAAAACGTAAACGATAATTATCTCTTACTTGGCTTATTAGTCTTGTGCACACTTCTCAGCTTTGTGCTTGATCGTGCTATCCAAAACAAAGTGCCTAAGGAAAACTAATACTGGAACAGATGCTGCTAAAATCGTATCTTTGAAATCCAATTTTTACAATGGAAGAACGAATTAAAAAATTATTAGAAGAAGTTCAGGCCTTCAATGCAAAAACAAAAGATGCACTGGAAGGCTATCGAATGAAGTATATCAGCCGAAAAGGCGCGATTACCGAGCTGTTTGAAGAACTTAAGAAAGTTTCTGTCGAAGAAAAAAAGCGTTTTGGAAAAGTGCTCAATGAGCTAAAGCAGTCTGCAGAAGCAAAATTTTCAGCACTCCAGGAAGAGCTTGAAAACAGCACAGAATCATCAACCGACATTGATTTAACATTACCACCTGTTCCTAACAAAGTCGGGAACCTGCATCCGCTTACACTTGTGCGTAACCGGATCATTGAGATCTTTGAACGCCTGGGCTTTAACGTGGCTGATGGCCCGGAGATTGAAGATGACTGGCATAATTTCTCCGCACTCAATTTTCCGGATAATCACCCGGCTCGTGAAATGCAGGATACATTTTTCATTGAAAAGAATCCCGATCTCTTATTACGCACGCATACATCTAACGTACAGATAAGATTACTGGAAAAACAAAAGCCTCCGGTTCGTGCGATCATGCCCGGAAAAGTATATCGCAACGAAGCAATTTCTG
The DNA here is from genome assembly GCA_964534735.1 of uncultured Roseivirgaceae bacterium. Classification (GTDB taxonomy): domain Bacteria; phylum Bacteroidota; class Bacteroidia; order Cytophagales; family Cyclobacteriaceae; genus UBA2336. The sequence continues at coordinate 1,819 of CAZHQP010000078.1, read as the reverse complement.
CTCGGGCGCACTGTTTCTTTCACCAGGTAGAGGGATTGTATGTTGATAAAAATGTAGGTTTCGCAGATTTAAAGCAAACACTATATCACTTCGCGAAAGAGATGTATGGAAAAGATGTGAAGATTCGGTTCAGGCCATCATTCTTTCCATTTACAGAACCCAGTGCAGAAATTGATATCACGTGCCTCATCTGCAAAGGCAAAGGTTGCAACGTGTGCAAATACAGTGGTTGGGTTGAGATTGCCGGCTCCGGAATGGTGCATCCGAATGTTTTAAAAAATTGCGGTATCGATCCGGAGGAATACACCGGCTTTGCATTCGGCATGGGTATAGAACGGGTTACCATGTTGAAATATCAGGTCAACGATTTACGTTTATATTCTGAAAACGACATTCGTTTCTTAAAGCAATTCCAAACCGTTATTTAAATGACTTCAGATAACATTAAAACCGTAGGCATTGCAGGTTCCGGAACCATGGGCCAGGGAATTGCCCAACTCTGTGCAACTTCAGGTTTTAATGTTTTGCTTTACGATGTAAAGCCTGATTTGATTCAAAAAGGAATCTCATTTATTGAAGCTGCACTGCAAAAAAGTGTTGATAAGAATAAGCTTACTATTGATGCAAAGAATCAATCGCTTTCGCGGATAAAAGCGTGTAACAATCTTCAGGATCTTAAAGCTGATTTAATAATCGAAGCTGCCATTGAAAAGCTCGACATTAAGCGCGAATTGTTTCGGGAGATTGAAAAAAACAATTCAACACAAGCAATTCTGGCCACCAATACTTCTTCAATTCCTGTAACGCAAATTGCTTCCGCCCTTGCGATTCGCACAAGATTTGCAGGTCTGCATTTTTTCAATCCTGCACCGGTTATGAAGCTTGTAGAGGTTATTCAAGGTGTGGATACATCACCTGAAACAATAGAAACACTTAATAGCTTCTCTAAAAAATTGGGAAAAACACCGGTTGTTGCAAAAGATTCTCCTGGTTTTATCGTTAACCGGGTAGCGCGTCACTATTATGTTGAAGCGCTTAAGATGCTGGAAGAAAACAATGCGGATATTAAAACGATCGACAGCCTGTTAAAAGCGTCCGGGTTTAAGATGGGCTCGTTCGAGCTGATGGATTTAATTGGTGTGGATGTTAATTTCTCCGTAACGAGTTCCATGTTCAATTCATTTCATCAGGAAGGGAGATTCAGGCCAAGCCGCATTCAACAACAAAAAGTTGATGCCGGTCATTTGGGTGTGAAGAGTGGAAAGGGTTTTTATAATTACTAGTATCGATTGAAGAGATCATTAATTATATTTTCATTGATCATTTTATTATCCTGCGCATCTGACGATCGGGTGGATGATCCAATTCCATTTGAGAAGTTTGATGACATCGTCATCAACATCAATCTTCCGTCTTATACCGCACTTAAAATAGATGGCGGACATGTTGTGATCCCTGATGGAACGATTAATGCAGGAATTCGTGGAATCATCGTGTATCGGGAGAACAGCACCACGTATCGTGCATTTGAACAAAATTGTTCTTTCCAGCCTCAGGACGCTTGTGCAACAGTTGATGCCTTTGCTATATATATGCAGGATGCTTGTTGCGGGTCTGTTTTTAATTATGATGGAGAACCTACAGGCGGATTGGCCTGGCGTCCACTAGGAGAATACGAAACAAGCTTCAGTGGTTCAACATTAACGATCACCGACAACGTAATTAATTATTAACCTTGATTGTTCCTGCTTAAAAAGTATAGGGTGACTTGTCCTAAAATAGGTTGACAGGTTAAAAATTCATTACATATCCCTGGTTG
>CAZHQP010000077.1:0-10169 GCA_964534735.1 uncultured Roseivirgaceae bacterium | reverse complement strand
TCGGCAACGTGGCGATTTCGGTAAAGCCTCCGGCTGCTGCTGTTTTGGCGACCGAATCGAGATCCTCTTTATGCTCAAGCCCCGGGTCTCCAATATAGGTGCCTAGGTCAAACCAGCCGGTGGAGAGGATCATGCCTTCAGCCTTGATGATCTTGTCAGCCTGGAAATTTTTATCCCCTATTTCGGCTATCCGGCCGTTCTGAATGAGGATGTTTTTTTCTTTTTTATGGAATGGAGAGTTACTGTCGAGGATTTTGGCGGCCTGGATAAGTATCTTCATTTTAAGAATCGGATCAGGAGAATCTCAGCCAAAAGGAAGAAAAGAGCGATAATCAGCGCATACTTCCATAATGGTTTCCCCAAATATCTTGCTTTTATTTCGTTGCTGAAAGCCTCTTCTGATTTTGCTTCAAAAATACTGATGTTTTCCGGGTTGCCGAGCAGTTCCTTTACAGCCTCGCCTGTGTACTGTCCGAGCAGCGATTCATACTTGTTCAGGTTAAAAGCAAGTAAGCCAACCGTGTCGCGCTCGTGTGCAACTTTGTAAAACCCGGCATTCATGGTAAACCGGGGAAGCTCCATCACTACCTGATCGGCCAGCTTGCGCTGAGAAGGAACAATTTCCTGTTCGCCTACCAGCTTCATGGGCTTTTCGCCCACAATGCTATCCAACCGAAGGATAATAAAAGGTTCGTTGAGAGAATAATATGGTTTCACCTCACTCTTTTTACCGGATGCAGCCATACGATACATGACCGGAACAAACAAAGCCGAATTATGCAGACTTGTAAACTCATTTTCAAGCGGGGCCGCAAGCAAATAAATCTTTCCTTGTTGATTCAATACGGATAAATATGGCTGTTCATTTTTAAACTTAAGAATTGCAGAACGATCTGTACCCCAATCAATGAGCTTTGTTGCCTGCGGCATCGCTAACCGTGCGGAGCGTTCCTCAAAAACATTTTCAAAAAATGGATTTTTAAAATCCGGATAATCCAGCTCTGCAAGCGGAGTTGCTTTCACAGAATTTAATGTTGCCAGGCGCAATAAATTTTTATAGGACGAAACATCCGGGGTTGGTCCTGGAATTACAAACAATGCTCCGCCCTCGTCAACGAACTTGCGAAGAGAAAAAGACAACGAAGCGTCAAACCGGTTAACACCGTTGGTCACCACCAAATCAGCTTCGTCAAGCAGACTGTAATTAAAATTGTTCACCGTAAACGAGCGAAATGAAAATACCTGCTTGTTACCAAACACACGTTCAATCGGTGTGATCACATTCTGATCTTTAATTTCCAGCACACGGATCTTTTCCGAAAAATTAAGTGCGAGGTAAAATTCGTTGTCGAAGCTTACCGGATAATCGTTGAAGCTTACAGTTGCACGGCTAACGCCATTCAATCCGGTAGTTAAATCAAAAGAGGTTTCAACCAGACCCTTTGCCGCAATGTTCACCGAAGCTGTTCCGGTCTGAATTCCATTTACCGATAATTTCACCAGTAATTGCTCAACGGCTTTTTCGCCATCGTTACGCATTTTAAGATGAAGCGTATTTTTCTCACCACCCACCACAAACGGATTTTCGAGATAAGCTGTATCGATAAAAATATTGGTGTTGTTCTGGAACTTCAACGGAACAAGATGCCAACGTTGAGTGGTATCATAAACCGAAGGGTTTAGCGCTCCAACAGTCGAATGCTGAAAATCAGAGATCCAAAAAACTTCACTTGATGTTTGCGCGCGTGATAAATTCTGAATGCGTTCTTTCACTTCATTCAGGCTTCGGCTAATGGGTGAAAGCCTTACTTGTGTGAGCAAGTCAACTACCTCTGCTTTTGTTTTATAGGAATTGGAGAATGGTGCAAAATCATTTGTCAGTAATCGATAGCGGGTATCAGGCGGAAATACATCAATGATTCTTTTAACGTAGCCAATGCCGGCATCCAGCGCGCTGGTCTTCTCACCTACCGGCACTGACATACTCAATGAATTATCGAGATAAATGGAAATGTTCCGGTTGGTTGAGAACTGCTCACTGGCCGGAATGATCGGCTGCGCAAATGCAAACACGAGAAACAATAAAAATAGAAGGCGCGATGCGAGAATAAGGTAGTGTTTGAGCTTTCGTTTTGCCGTTGTAGCCTCCTGCACGTTTCGCAAAAAGCGGTTACTCGAGAAATAGATGCGTTTGGTCTTGCGGAAATTAAACAGGTGAATGATGACCGGGATGGACAATGCCGTAAGTGCCCATAAAAATGGAGGATATAAAAAACTCATTGGGGACAAGTTAGCCGATTTTAGATTTAAGATGTCAGATTTTAGACTTTAGATCTGTCTAAATTAAAAAGTGATCAAAATTTATTCGAACGGCTAACTAAAAAGGATTGGATTGACAATCTTACAGAATCTAAACCCCTAGTGACCCATCAAAACCCGTCCGGTATAGATACTTTTTTTGTATTTTTTAGGTTATTAACCCCAAACGTATTATGAACATGAATAAATTCAGCCTGCTTACCTCGTGTACACTATTGGTCTTTATTGTTTTCCTGTCGGCCTGCGGAAGTGATAGTGATGACGAACAATCTACTCTTAAAAAGGGTTTAGTTGCACACTATTCCTTTAAAGGTGGAATCGCAGTAGATCTTAGCGGAAATGATAATAATGGAGTAGTGACGGGTGCTGAAGCAGAAGACGATCAGGATGATCGCGAAAATGAATCAATGAAATTTGACAGTGAGGATGATCTCATTCTCGTTAATTCACCTTCTTTTCTTGATAATGATAAAGGTACGTTTGCCGCGTGGGTAAAGTTTGATGATGTTAGCCATACGCAATACCTGGCCAGTGTGGGTGATAATGCCACAACCAATCATTACATGAGTTTTATTCGTGTGGACGGTACAGATCAAACAATCGGTGTCTATTGGAGACAAGTTAGTGAAGCGAACTGGCTGAAAAGCACAGTTACCGTAACAACCGGAGTATATTATCACATGGTACTGATATCGGATGGCAGCCAGTTCAAAATTTATTTGGATGGTGAAGAGATTGCATTAAATGTTGTTCAGGGGGCGAATAATGGAAACTGGATTCATGATATCACCGGTTTGGATAATTTCGTAATTGGCAACTCTGTGCTGCTGCCTCCCTATACCATTCCCTTTGTTTCTGGAAATCTGGATGAAGTCAGATTATACAACCGGGCCTTGTCCGAAAAAGAAATTGTTAAGCTTTATAACACTACACACTGATTCCGGATATTACCGATAAAAAAGGCCACCCGATTCCGGATGGCCTTACCACATTGCTAATTGGTGGTTTGAAAACTATTGTTTCCCGCCCAGCATCACCAAGTCGTTCACAGTAATTTCTGTGACATAGCGCTTCTCGCCTTTGTCTGTTTCGTAGTCACGATGCACGAGCTTGCCTTCAACGGCTACTTCCTGCCCTTTCTTTAGATACTTCTCAGCAACGCCCGCCAGCTTGCCCCAGATCACTACGTTGTGCCACTGGGTGTCTTCTACTTTTTCGCCTTTTGTGTTCTTGTAGGATTCAAATGTAGCAATAGAGAACGAAGCTTTCTTTTTGTCGCCAAAAACTTTCACTTCAGGATCTTTACCTAAACGACCGATCAATTGCACGCTGTTTCTCAAACTTTTCATACTTTACACTATTTATATTGTTTAACATACTCGTCCATTTGTCTGAGAGAAGCGATGGTTAAATGCATTTAATCTGTTGGAGATCTGACAGATGCTCATTTCCTCATGACACTACAAAGGTCTAAGCTCGTTTTGGACAACTTGTGTCAATCGCTCAAAAAATCTTTTTTACGAGGTTTTTAAAAGGTAAAATCCCTTAAAAGTTTGCCTGAAAGCCCTGTCAACGGTAAACTAACTTATCGCCTATTGGTATATTTATTTCCAGAATCATGTTAACGAAAATGCCGCTGGAAATGATCCTCGAGAACGAAGTGAAAAAGAGATTAACATCAATGACAGCTTATTTCTTTAGTTTTCTTCTGCTTGTGTCACACGATTTGTTTGCAGCAAGCTCCTTCCCGGGCGGGAAGCCAAACGGTTTTGTCTTTAGCATCCTCTTACTCGGGGGTTTGCTTGCTGCACTTGCCGCACACGAGCTTGGCCATTTGCTTACCGGACTCGCGCAAGGATTCAGGTTTGAATTGTTTGTGGTTTTTCTGTTGGGAATAAAAAGAACTGACAAAGGCATTCGCGTTTATCTGAATAAAGATTTCGGCTACATGGGCGGAGTGGCCGCAACAGTTCCTGTTAAAGCCAGTCCGCATAACCGAAGAAAGCTGGCGTATACTGTGGCAGCCGGGCCGCTAACCTCGCTCCTGTTCGCAGGTATTTGTCTGATACTTGTCTTGTACACAAAGAATGTTTTATGGACATTCTGGCTCGTAGCAGGCGCGACCTCTTTCAGCTTATTTTTTGCCACAACGCTACCATACAAATCAGGGATTTTCTTTACAGACCGGGCCCGGTTTCAACGATTGATCAGCAAGGGTTCTGAAGGAAAAGCTGAGGAAGCACTTCTGGAATTGATCGCTCAAAGCACAATTGAAAATTCCTACAAAAAAATCTCGCTTGAAAATGCACGTTTGCTTCAGACTGATAAGGAAACCTTCGTCCGGTTCTGGGGATACTATTACGAATACGAATATTTTAAAGCGAATGAAAATCCGACAGAAGCTGAAAAAGCCAAAGCACAATTGGTACTTTTAAAGGGCAGTATTTCCAATGCAATCTGGAAGGTGCTGAAGCTGGATGAGTAGATAATTCGCTAAACGATTAGGTAAAATCAATAACTTTATCATTATGAGTAAAAATTACATTTACTTATCTCTGCAAATGTTAATTGGTTGCTCTTCTGCCAGCGAAAAATCTGCTTCTACACATCTTGAGATCTCCTCCTCAGAACAAAATACCCAGTTATACTCAACAAGACAGTCTGAAACTGATTCTTTAGAAACAGAGGATGATTGTGTCTTCAATAATGATTTTAAGAGTTTAACAACAGAGTGGCTTACCGAACTAAATATAATCCAATATTTCTGGCGCGAAGATCTTCATGGCGCGCTAATCCCCCAGGGTCAAGACACAGTTTTGATTTCCCAAGGAGGATGCGAACATTTCGGGATCTCAGTGGAACTCTTTATGAGAACCGAATCACCCTCCATTACTGATTCAATATTCTGGATAGCCAAAGCATTAGAATTGGCAGAAACATATAAAATGAATGATTACGCAGAAATGATCAGAGAAGGCAGATTTCGGAAAAGTGAAAGCCATGATCAAAGTGTGTTGTATGAAGTTTCTCCAGAAAAACCTATTGAAAATGAGATCTATGATGGCATTTATATTATCCTTGAAAAGGATTTAAAGAGATTAAGTTTGAGCAAATACTTTAACTAAAATGAACCGCAGACACTTCATTAAAACCACCGGGTTATCGCTAGCCGCAACGTTATTATACGAGCAAGTCTTTTCAGCAACAGGCGAACGGATAACATCTGTTTCTCTTCCCGATCAGGTGTCGGCTATTGTCAACAATCAACTGGTATCGCTTGTCAAGTCGGGTGACTTCTGGATTTATCAGGATGTAGCCGTAAGCTTTGAAACGACCAAATCATCCTTGATCACTTATATACAGGCGCCAGGGGTTTCGCTGAGTGAAGTAACCCTGCTCTGGGAATCCGCTAAAACCAAAACTGCTGTGCTCAATGATCAATGGGAACGCACGTATGGAGACGCTTCCTGGCACCAGCCGAAAGAAGGTGAACGCTTTCCATGGTACCTCATGCAATACAGTGAAGCCGGTACCAGCGGCCTGGGTGTAAAAACGGGAGCTTCCACATTTTGTGCGTGGGGTATTGATAATGGCCAGCTTACGCTAACATTTGATACGCGTTCAGGCGGAAATGGAGTTCAATTAAAAAACCGCAAGCTTAAAGCCGGTGAGGTTGTTTCGATTACAAGCAAAGGAAATGAAACACCCTTTGAAACTGCGAAGCGGTTTATGAAGCTCATGTGCGATGAACCGCGAATGCCCAGGCAACCTGTTTACGGCATCAACGACTGGTACTTCAGCTACGGAAACAATTCTTCCAAGCTGATCATGGAACACACAAAGCTGATTGCTCCGCTGGCGGATGGATTGAAGAACCGACCGTTCTCTGTGATTGATGACGGCTGGTTTAAAACTTCACCCTGCGGACCGGAAAATAAGTGGACCTGGGGTGATGACATGATCACACCCAACAGCAACTTCCCGGATATGAAACAGCTTGCCGATGACATTCGCAAGGAAGGCATGCGGCCCGGACTTTGGATCAGACCGTTAAGCATTAAAGCCGGAACAAAAGAATCGCTGCTCCTTCCGCAAAGCAGAACCAGACGTGCAGACATGCCTGTACTCGATCCAAGTGTTCCCGAAAATCTTGAAACCATTAAAAACTATTTCAAGGTTTACAAGAACTGGGGGTATGAAATGGTAAAATTCGATTACACGAGCTGGGATATCTTCGGCAAGTGGGGCATGCAGATGACAAAAGACAATGCTATTACCGTTGCAGACTGGAATATGAATGATACTTCGAAAACCAATGCCGAGATTGTTTCCGGAATGTATAATGCAATCCGGGAAGCGGCTGGAGATATCTATATTATCGGATGCAATACGTTCAGTCATTTATCCGCTGGTTTATTTGAGCTGAACCGTATCGGTGATGATACCTCCGGTAACGAATGGGATCGCACGCGCAAGATGGGTGTGAACACGTTGGCCTTTCGCGGAATTCATCAGGGCGCGTTTTATGCGGCCGATGCGGACTGTGTTGGACTGACTACGAAAGTACCGTGGGAAAAAACTGAGAAATGGTTACAACTCGTTGCGAAGAGCGGAACACCCTTATTTATTTCTGCACAACCCGAAGCTACGGGAGAAGCTCAAAAGAAAGTTATCCGGGAATGCTTTAAGCTGGCGTCCCAGGAGTTGCCGCTGGGTGAACCGTTGGATTGGATGGAAACTTCCGTTCCGACAAAATGGAAACTCAACGGAAAAGTTGAAACGTTTGACTGGGAATAAAATGACAGATCCGCTTATCAATTTCGGCCTTACCGAATCTCAGGCGCAAATTTTCATGGAGGGCTTCACCACTCAGAAGAAGTTAGCTTCCGGAAAATTTTTTGTGAAAGCAGGAAAAGTCTGCACTGAAGTCGGGATTATTACAAAAGGAAAATGTCGCTTCTTTTATAATACAAAAGACGGTGAGGTGACTCGCTGGATTACACTAACACACGATTTTGTTGCTTCTCTCAGCAGTTTTATTACTCAGCAGCCCGCTCCGGAAAATATTCAGGCTATGGAGACAACTGAAATTCTGATCATGCCACGCACTACGTGGTTATCCTTGTATCAGCAGCATGAATTTATCCGGGATATGTGGACACGATTTATCGAAGCTAATTATGTTGGAATGGAAGAGCGTGTATTTAATCTGATCGCCAAATCTGCTGAAGAGCGGTACTACTGGATGCAACAGCATCAGCCGCGATTCATTCAGGAAGTTCCGGATAAATATTTAGCATCCATGCTGGGAGTTCATCCCCGCCATCTAAGCAGGATTCGCGCCCAGCGGAAATAGACAAATGTCCTCGTCAGGGGTTATGTTTTGTTCGTTTACTCATCAAAAACAAAACGTATGAAAAAATTAACACTCCCTGTATTAATCCTTTTTGTTGCGCTGGCTTCTAACGCACAACAAACAAAAAAACCGGAAATCAGTGTGGTTTTTGGATTAAATCAACCGCTTGTATTGGGCGGAATCAATTTTGAAGTGGACTATTGGACGAAGAAATTTGTGTTCGAATATTCTCACGGCTTCGGACTTGAGTTTCAGGATAACCTGGTTACAAAAGAAGCCCGGGAACAGGAACTCGCCTTTCACATTTCCAACTCGCTGGGTATTGGAATTGGATATCGTGTTACAAAGCGCTTCAATGTTCGGATAGAGCCCAAAGTTCACATGTGGGAAATGTATTATGATGATGAGTTCAAAACAGCAGCAGGCAGAATCAAAAAATACAATACCTATACATTAGGCCTAGGGGCTTACTATCGCTGGACACCGTTCGAGAAGAAAGAGAATGCTTTGCGCGGATTAACCATTGCTCCCAGTATGCGCTGGTGGCCCAACGTTGGCAGCTCGCTGAAGGATGATAAATACACCTACTTCAACGAACGTACACAGCAAACTGAAACCCATAAGGCAAACAACATCGGGCTATCGAATACACCCTTCTTTGTAAACGTGAGCATCGGGTATACGTTTAACCTGAAAAAATAATTGACAAGGGAGTGAGTGGCGGGTGGAAGAAAGTCTGCCTGCTATTCATTTTTAAAGAACTGAAATGATTATCTTTGGTAAGTGGAACTAAGAAATTCTGTAAAAACAACAAAATCAACCTGGCCCATCATCCTGATGATGCTGTTGAGCTTTTTGGCTTTTTCAGAATCGGTTTCTACCCGCATTAACAGTCGTAAACCCGTTGACCGCGAAACAATCGTTTCCCGGAACTCCATTGCAAAGCGAAACATTACGCTTCAGCAGGCGCGTCTGTTTTTAACCTCGCTTGAATTTTTTAAAAGCCTTAACGAGACAAGTTTTCTTTATTCAGAACAACAGCTCGCGCACGTAATGCTGACTGAATTTGAAACTTACAATACACGAAAATCATCTCCGCCTGAAATCGATCAAGTTTTAAAGCTACACGCTCCCCGCAGAACAGACTTGATCTCTTAATCATCTCCGGATAATTCTATCCTGATGCACCTGCTCATGCAGCGTGCCATTTCCCTTTTTATTCATCAAACCTGATCAAGTCAGGTAACTATCTCTATTATGAAAAAATTGTTAAAAGCATTCAGGCTTTTATTCTTTATAATTTTAATGATTGCCGCAGCATTTGGTGTTGGATTAACCGGGCATTTCTTGCCTGCTCACCGCGATCCGTACCGGAATGCCGAGATCAAGATGGAACAGCTCGATAAAAAACGGGAAGAAGACGATGAAGAATCAGAAAATGAAAAATGGTAATCACCATTTGACTAAAAATGGTATTTTACTTCGAATTAATCCTTGAAAATACCCCCTAAATATGAAAAAGCACATCGCTTTAATTCTATTGATATTCCTTCCCTGTTTTGCGCTATTTCATTCATGCAGCGAAGACGGATCAGAATCAAAACCCACCATTCCGAAATTATCCACTTCTCCTGTAACCGATATATCTTTTTATTCGGCTGTAAGCGGTGGCGTAATACTTTCTGATGGTGGTGCAGAGATAACAGAAGTAGGCACTTGTTTCAGCACAAGCAGTACACCAACGATATCCGATAATAAAACACCAGGTACGCTTATTGAAGATAGCTTTACAGGCAGCGTGGAGCTTAATGCGAATACAACTTATTTTATTCGTGCTTATGCAATCAATAGTGCAGGTATTGGTTATGGTGAAATTCTTACGTTTACCACCGATGCACTTGGTCTTCCTACCGTAACCACTTCACTCGTTGAGTTTGTTGAGGAAACTTCAGCCCGCGTGAAGGGTAGCATCACAGCCGATGGCGGGTCGGTTATTCTTGAACGTGGATTCTGCTGGTCTCTTACAACTAACAGCCCTACTACTGCAGACAATAAGGTTTCAGATATCGCTGGCCTTGGAGAGTTTGATGCAAACCTTAACAGCTTACTCCCCAATGGAAAATACTACGTGAGATCCTATGCGACTAATAGTATTGGAACTGCTTACGGAGAAGTGCTATCTTTCAATACTCCATACGCAGGTTCGATTTATAAATATGCTGGTATGTATGAAATCGTAGGAGGCTCAATTATCCGAAACACCGCAAGTGGCCCGGATACAGAGCTTGGCGGAAACTACATGTCAGGATTGCCAAGCCAATTGTACCCAATTAATTCGAATCGCGTGCGGATAGAAGTAACCTGGAAAAACGGAAGCGGAATAGCAGGTATCGATAACACGAATCTTACAATTAGTGAAACAACCAATTCTGTAACGATTGGCACGACAGATAATCTTACGTTACAAAACACTTCAGGCATGAGTAACATTTTC
>CAZHQP010000076.1:0-10315 GCA_964534735.1 uncultured Roseivirgaceae bacterium | reverse complement strand
GGAAACACATCAATACCACAACGCGCGACTTCTGTCCGTATATCTCACCGGATGGAAAATACTTTTTCTTCAGCAGCAATGCAGATGTGAAATGGGTTGGGATAGATGTTCTGCAACGTGCAATTGATCAGTAGTTATATGAGCTTGTCGGTCAGTCTGAGCGAAGTCGAAGACCGGCAGGCTCATATGAAGATCATTTATCTACCATAATCGGTGCGCCCAGTATTTTACTTACCGCTTTAATCTCTTTCTTCAGGTCAAAGCTTCCGCCCATTTCATCTTTTCCGATCTGAATCGCTTCCGCTTCTGTGCAGTTAAGCCGATAGCCTTTAATCTGTTCGTCATAGATAACCGACATCAGGAAATCGTATTGCTGATTTACGAAATGAACTTCATCCTTGCCTTTGTCTTTATTAAAGACCTTGTCGGTATACATGGGCATAGCGCTGCGATTATCTAAAGATCACTAAATCTCTGAATCTATTTTACCGAATAATCGATTTTAATTTTTCAGATCTCAAAAAGTAAGCTCCAAGAATAATCAGCCAGATCAGCCACAGCGTACTGCCAATAAACCCGGCCATATCCCACACCGGCACAGAAGGCATAGCGGTTGCAAACAATTCGGCTTGAGCCATCAAATAAATTGCGCTGGCTGCGTACCCAAAATATCCCAACCATGTTGGTATGCCTTTCAGTTTCAGCAGCACGAACGAGATTAGAACTGTCCATGCAATGGTAAACAGCTGACCTAAGTGTTCGCCCAGAATCACACCCGCAAACTGGTGAATTGTTTTAAAAGCCATGATCGCTGCTGCACGTGTTGGCTCATCGGCTACGTTTACAAAGCTGTCGGCCAGCACCGGAACTACAAACGTCCAGCGCAATAACCCGATCATTTGTACGATCAAACCAATCACACCAATAGTTGTTGCCATGCGCGCGACAGAAGATTTGCCTTCCAGCTTTTGCCCGATCAGAATGTAAGCCGGTAACAATGGAATGCCTGTAATCGCAAACGCGAACCATGTCCAGATCAATTCATCACCGCCTTCCTGGAATTTGGTGAGGATGGTTGCAGTACCCTGACGTAAAATATCAGGGTACTCGAACATCACGATCAGCATGTTGTACGGTATGAACAAGGCTATCGCTCCGGTGATCAGTAAGCCGCCAATGATGAGATTTGTTTTCATGGGATTTTAAAGTTTAATCTCTTAAAAGAAGAATGAATAGCTGATGCCGGGAGTAGGGTTGATCTTGATGTCTTCACCTTTTGCGCCTAAAGCGGCAACTCCTAATCTCAGGTTCAAACCTTTCCATACCATCCAGCGGAAGCCGACTTCACCGATAATTGCGTTCTTGTCTTTGTAGTCTTGCGACAAGCCGTGTGCATACGCAACAGTTGAATAGAAGGATGAAGGATTTTCTTTGTTGCCCACGGGAAGAAACCAGTACGTAACTCCAGCCTTGGCAAAGTTGGTGTTCACACCGGGCTTAAACGCTGTCGGGTAATAACCGCCATGCACGGAGAAGCTTTTGTAGCGATACTCAACGCCTACGGATGGATTGCGGAAGCCGTTGATGCTGAATTCATGATCGGATAATTTTTGAGCGATGGCTGAAGTAGAAGTGAATCCGATAACCATCATAACTGCGAGAATTTGAATCTTGTTTTTCATAGTGTATTAGTTTGTGTTTTGCTTTTCGTTACACAAAAGTGCAGGCTTGCTGTTGCCCCGGACTTGATCGAAATCAAGAAGTCAGGAAGCCGTGCTCTTCTTGATCTGGATCAAGAGTTTAAGCTCTGAAACTGGGATTCTGGCCTAATTCTGCTTACTTAGAGGAGAATTGTCTATGGAAACAGAAGGACTTTACAAGGTGGTGAACCGCATGGTGCCGCTGGAAGCGGATGCCTGGAACGCGTATACCGACAAGCTTACCGTGCGCAAGCTGAAGAAGAACGAGATTCTTTGGAACATCGGGGAGGTTTGCAAGGAAGTCGGGTTTATCACGAAGGGCGGCATGCGCTATTTCTTTTACCGCGATGGGGAAGAAGTGACCGGCCAGTTCTTTTTTGAGAATACATTTGTTACGATCTACGCCAGCCTGATCACCGAGAAAGTTACCGAGATCGCTTTCCAGGCATTGGAAGAAACTGAAGTGCTGATGATCAGCAAAGCGTCATTGCACAAATTGTTTGATGAATATAAATCGTGGGAACGCTTCGGCAGACTCATGGCCGAGCATAACATTGTGCAGATGGTTACGGTACGAGCCAGCCTGACATCCGCTACGCCCAAGGAAAAGTATCTGCAATTATTGAAAGAAAGACCAAAAGTTATTGAACGCGTTCCGCTGAACATCATTGCTTCGTACCTTGATATTACACCTGAGCACCTGAGCCGGGTAAGAAGGGACGTGGCGGAGAAGAATCTTTAGGTTTCGGATTGAATCGTAAACAGCTCAATCTTCTCATCCCTGCCGCGCAGCTCGCTTTCTCCCAACGATCTGATTTGATAAGCTGAATCAACTGCAAGCTTTTTCATCAGCTGACCCGAGACCAGAATATCAACCCAAAGCGAATTACAAAGCGACTGAATGCGTGCGGTAGTGTTGAGCACATCGCCTGTGAAGATGATCTCTTTCTTAATCACACCAATCTCACCTGTTGTTACTTTGCCCACGTGAAGTCCGGCCTTGAAATCGGGCACCACTCCAAATGTTGATCTGTATTTTTCCTCCTGCTTATGAAGCGAATCTTTCAATGCAAAGAAGCAGGCAATACAGTTGTTGTTATACAAGCCGTTCTTCAGCGTCCAGGTGATCACCACTTCATCGCCCACATATTGGTAGACTTCACCTGCGTGCCGGATAATAGGACTGGAGAGGTCGGCAAAATATTCCTTCAGCATCGCAAAGTATTTGCCGTGTCCGATCTGCTCCGCAATGGTGGTTGACCCTTTCATGTCGAGGAACATGAAAATGCGTTCTTCCTCTTTCGGTGTATGGTACTTACCGGAAAAGAAATTTCGCAGCACGCCCTGACCAAGGTTCTCGTTCACCTCGTGATAAAACAAGGAAACTCCGATCATCGACCCGACATAGATCACCACGCTCCAGAAGGAGAATGTGGTGAAGAATGCAACGGTGTTATGCAGCACCACTTCACTGAAGATGCTTTGCTTCAATGCAAATGAATTGAAGAATAGTGAGGTCAATAATAAGAACGCTACAATGAAGGTCAGGTAGAGCGTAGTTTTATAAATGATTTTCTGAACAAAGCTTTTGCGCTGAAACAGCTTTGTTAAATAAAGGACCTCAACGCTTCCGATAATGAGTCCGCAGACCAATGCAGTGCCTGCCGTGATAAAAACTGTTCCACTGAAATCGTACGGATTACCAGTACCCGGATAAATTGTAAGATTTCCGAGCAGTCCCCGTTCAAGCAACGAGTAGACAAAGCTGAACACGAGCCAGATCGCTCCGAAGGGAAGAATGCGGGTAAGGTTGCGTTTGGCCTGGGGAGAAAGCATTTGCTAAGTTACTTTAATACTCCGATCAGCACACCAAAATTCCCATCAAGCTGTGTCCAGCTTTCTTCCGGCAGGTATGTGCGTGAGACAAAGCCATCGAGGTAAAGCGCATTTTTACAGCCAAGACTTTTGAAAAATTCTGCGAAGTCGTAAAAATTAACTTCAGTCTTTGACATAGCAAACACCACACGCCCATCGGGGAGGATGCCAACGCCATTGCGGATGTTAAGATTTGCGGACCCATTCTTAAAAGCAGGATGAACCTCGCCATTGATTAACAACATCGGGCCGGACTGTGTAGCAAGCTTAATGTTTGTATTAACAAAATCTTTCGTTTGGCAGACCACTGCCTTGTTATCATGTGTGATGTAAAAAACTCCGTTGGGCTTCAGATAAAAATTGCCTGAACCGGAAACTGTATCAAGTCTGGTATGAGCAGCATTGTTTTCAATGTAAAGCCCCTGTGGTGACTGGTCGCGCAGGTACATGCCACCATTCATCGCGAAGCGTAACTCTTTACCGCTTGCTTCAACATAAGTCTTGAGATTTTGAATGCTGCCAAGAATTTTTCCACTGTCATCTTTCCAGTAAAAGTTGATGCTGGCTGCATCTGTGGTAAAGCTCAGGAAGCGAGTGTCTTTCTGCTGAGCAAAGAGGGGTACCGAAAGGAGGAATATCAGTGCGGCTAGAAATCCTGGAAAGAGCTTCTTCATGGTCTGCCAAAATACAAGGAAATCGAAATTTTCAGTAATCCGAGCGGCACCTGGGATATAACTGTGCATAGGTTGAGGGAGTAGGAGTTACTCCCAGAGTTAAGGCAGATATGATTTTTTTTTCCTTAACTATGTTTCCTTGGTACTCCGTTAAACCAAGATAGATATGAAGATATTTGACTCAATTGATGAATTACTGAACTCATTTGATGCGGGATTTCAAACCTCTAACCCGGTGCGGTGGGAAATGGTTATGAAAAGCAATGCCGATCCTACGGTTATCATGGTTCCGGTCAATCCCGTTGAAATTCTTTTCAGGGGACAGCACACACGGTATCAGCCTTGTGTGTCTTCTATATGCAGAGGTATTCAAACCAGACAGCTTAAGCTTTCGGAGCTTGAGGCCCGAAAGCAAAACCAAATATTTTTATCATTGGTAAGAAGTGAATGGTTTTGCCGAACAATCGAGCAGCATCCAATTTTCAAGTGGGCCACTGCACAACGGGTTTTTATTGATAAGATGGCCCTTGCTCAACATTATGGAATACCTACAGGTTTTCTGGATCTGACACAGGATATTTATGTGGCTGCTTTTTTTGCGTGTTGTCACTTCAAGAATAATAAATGGCATCCGATGGAGGAAGGTGAAGGAGTGATGTATTTGATTCCCGCTAATGAGTTAAAAAAACATCCTGAATTTAGGCGGCCTATTGTGGCAATCAGTCACCAACCATTCCCAAGACCAACGGAACAATGGGGCTGGACTTTTGAAACATTTTTGGGTGATGACTTTGAAAGCTTTCCTTATGTTAAGACCCTTAGGTTCAAACATAACATAGCTTCTTCCAATAAACTTCTGAATAGATACAATGGCGGAAATGATTTATTTCTTCCCGACCCCTTAGCTGACATTGCTCATGATATTAATGAATCCGTTATACTTCCAAGGCAAATAGTCATTTCTTTTCTAAAGAACTTATCCGATGATCATCAGGGGATAGTTGTCGATGATATCGAAAAAAAACTCGAAGAGATCAGCTTGATTGAGAACGTTAAGTTCTCCGAGGAACCCATAGATTACTTTACGCAGGAACGTATTAGGCTTGCCGGAGATATCTGGAGCCAAAACGAAAAGAGCTTTTTTAAAAGTGTGACCTTCAGACTTATCAGACCTGGTAATACCAAAACGGATCAGTAACTCTAAATTTCTTGAACGTTCGACTTTTTATGATGGTCTTCGGAGTTTGATTCTTTGTGAGTAAAATTTAAAACTAATTTGTTGTAGAGCTTATATCATGTTTTCAATCCACCAAAGGTATGCATCATAGTCTGTTACCGGGATTTCTCCGGCTACTCCCAGTGCGCGGCATAGCGTAACAACCTGGCCGCGATGGTATGAGCTATGGTTAACAACGTGCAGAATATATTCATACCGGCTTTGTTTGCTGTCAGAAGCCTGAACACGTTCGAGCAATTGCAGTTCTGTTAAACCTGAAAAGCTATCGACCAGCTGATGCGAGCTTTGCAGCAGCTCTGTGATTACTTCTTCTACTGCATTTTCCTTAACTCGCTGATCGAAGTCGTTGATCTTGCCGGTGGCGAGGATAGGATACCAATATCGCTGCGCTGAGAGTATATGCTGAAGTGTGCGGTCGATCGTTCCGAAGCTGGAACCGCTGTGCGCATAAAGTGTGTTACGCTCGAGCGTCAGCAGAAAAGCTGTAATGCGCTCGTTGGCCCATAAATTATAGCGAAGGTACCGGGCAGTCAGGTTTTGAATGTGCATATGAGTTGCATAAATTTTATCTTTAAAGTTAGTGATCCATTTCTTGTTTGCTAAAGATTATGTCAGCCAATGTGGCTTTACCGCATGCAACTGATATTTATCAATCTACCTGGCCTTCATAGTCTGATACGCTCTGGCAAGCACAATCAGCCACACGGTATAGGTCATCAATAAAAATCGCGGAGGCCAGCCTAACGTAACTTCATGGCCGTCTTAAACGCTCATTCTTGAATGCCAGGCGTAAGTTCATGGGGAGTACGGTCTCACTCCTTGCGGCTATACATTATACCGTCACATCACCCGTCTTCACTTTTCCGGCACGTTTGTAGTTCGCGAGGATAACTCCTTTTGTTGTTACTGTACTCTTTGTCAACTCGAATGCTCCGGCAGTTGCACTGTTATCGAACAGCTTCTTGCCTTTACCCAACGTTAATGGATAAATTTTGAGGCGAAGTACATCGACTAAATCATTTTTCAAGAGTAAATGTATAAGCTCGCTGCTGCCCCACACGTGGATATCATGACCTTTTGATTTCTTCAGCTTTTTGATTTCCGCAAGACTTTTAATGAACACGGATTTTTTCCAGTCTGACTTCTTACGCGTTTTCGACAAAACATATTTTGTACCTGTATTAATGGCCGGCCAGAAGTCACCGTGTTCAGGCCAGTAGTTTTCCCAAATCTCAAATGTTTTTCTGCCTAACAGGTAATCCGCTGGTTGAAGCTCTTCCCGCATCGCGTTATTAAAAACATCGTCTGAGTACGATGCTGTCCAGCCGCCATATTTAAAGCCTCCGGATTTATCTTCCTTCGGTCCGCCCGGTCCCTGGATTATGCCATCCAATGTGACCATCGATAAAACAATAATTTTTCTCATAACCTGAATCGTTTCGTTTCTTGCAGAGCTCTATTTGTTCTGTTGAGCCTGCAATAATTCTTCCAGATAGTTCAGCGTCATTGTAAATCCTTCCTTGAAGCCCATCTGCAAATGCATTTCAAGATCAGCAAGAGTTTTGCTTTGTATAACTATGTTAACCGTTGTGATTTCTTTTCCCTCACTGAAGTCTAAGCTCCACACCGAGCTGGGGAAATTATTGTTTATCGTTTCGTTCTTGTCGGTGAATGCGTCAAAGAATTCGAAGCTTTTACTTGGTGAGATGGAAGTAAACTCCTGGATTGACCAGTGTTCTTCACCTTCCGGGCTAACCATCGCGTAGAATCTCCGGCCACCTTCTGTAAAGCTCATGTACTTTGTTTTCGAAACCCACGGCTTGGGCGCCCACCATTGATCAAGCAACTCCGGTTTTGTGAAAGCGTTCCAAACCAATGCCAGTCTTGCATTAAATTGTTTCGTAACGGTTACTGTTTTGTTTTCTTTATTAACGATGAAATCGAATTGAAGTGCAGTTTTCATATAGTTAGAAGTTAGACATTAGACGTAAGACACAAGTATTAAGGTGGATAGTTACATTTTAGTAAGAAGCTCATCAAGTTTGGCATAGCCTTCATTCACACCGGTTTCCATTCCGCTTTGCATCATAGCATCGCGATCAGATTGTGTTCGGCAAACGGAGTGTGTGGTAACTTTTGTGCGATTGCCGGGCAGCGCCTCGAACGTCATGCAGTCGAGCGTAACATGGCCGCGTTGCGGCAAGCCTTCAAACTCAAACGTCTGGATGATACGTTCAGGTGAAGTTACTTCATGGATTGCGCCATTAAAGGCTGCGATCTCTTTTCCGTTTTTATCTTCAATGGTGTAGCGATAGGAGCCTCCGGATTTGGAAGTGTAATAATCAATTTTCATTACGCGATCTTTCGGGCCCAGCCACTGCCGGATGAGTTTAGGATCTTCATGTGTGCGGAACACCAGCTCACGCGGAGCATCAAACTCCCGGATGATGGTTACATCCTGCTTGCCGGGTTCGGCAATAATCCTGATTTCGTTTTTCGTTTTCATGACTTTCTCTTTTTATATTTTCCTGGTCGTTCTTCAGCTTTCATTTTCTCAAGCAAGCTATCCAGCTGACTGTATCGGTTTTCCCACAGCTTACGGAAGGGCTCAAGCCAGTCGGCCACCTCGCTCATCTTTTTTGGTTGTAAATAGCAATAGCGCTCGCGGCCCTGCTGATCGATCATGATCAATCCGCATTCGGTTAAAATTTTAATGTGCTGCGAAATGGCAGGCCGGCTGATATCAAAATTCTCAGCAATTGAATTTAAGTTCAATTGCTTGTGCGTGAGCATATTTAAAATATCACGCCTTACCGGGTCCGCAATGGCCTGAAATACATCCCTTCTGGTTTCCATATAATATGTAAGTATATGGTTACAAATATATATGTAAGGATTTGCTTACGCAATAGTTTTTTAATTATTTTTTTTAAAAGGGTAATGGATACCGAATGTTAATAAGTATTGACTGATCTAACTTAGTATGAGCGTTGGCCCGACCGAAGTGCGGGCGCGTGAAGGGATGCGGGAGGAAGCATACTTCGGTCTAGCCTTTTTTCGTTCTTTTTGCGGCAATGGCAAAAAGAACTAAGATTTTTATAGTGTGATCAGTGATGCGATAGATAGAATTATACGCACACAGACAAAAAGATTAATAAGATTTACAAATAGCTCAACCACCACTTCTCTTTATGAAGTGTTTTATATTGATCGTAACGCTTGCATAAAGGATAGAGGCCAATCACAACAAGTGCCCATACCAGGTATACGATTGGCAGTCCATAGCCTTCGCCTGGTGCGACAAACATAAACGGAAACTGCTGCCCGACATTCGCGGCATCTGCAAAGGAGTGACCCCGGGCAAAGAAGCAGATCGCAGCAGCAATGTGGATAATATAAATGTGAAGAATGTAATAGAAAAAAGCAGTGCGTCCGAAAACCACCATGGCGTCTGTGAATTTGTTTTTAATGCCTTCTGAATAGGCAAGCAACAGCAATGCCGGGCCGATGGTCATGCACAGGAACAGGAGCGAAGGCGGATACTTGGTAACGTTAACAAAAGACAGTACCGTGTAAAACCAGTTTGACTGCACAGCCCAGTCGCGTGGATCACCATATACGTTCGTGAAGCGCACCAGAATAAACAATGCAATCAGGCTTAGTCCGATGCGCGTGAGAATTATCTTACGTTGTTCGGAAGTATAGTCTGATGTGAAAAGCTTTCCGGCACAGTACCCCAACATCATTACGCCCATCCAGGCAGGGAATGGATAAACCAGCAGTGCTACATGGTTAGGTGCATATTGATAAGGAACAAACACTCCATGATGAAAGAGATCCCACCAGAAATTCGACTGAAAGCCGGGAGCAGTTTCAGGGAAGTCGAGCAGGTTATGTCCTGCTACCAGGATGATTCCGAATGTAAGGATAAGTTTGTAGGGAATGTTCAGCAGCATCAGCACACCAAACAAAAACATACTGATCCCGATGGCCCAGATTACCTGGAACGGAATGATATTATAATGGAGATTAAACGTCCAGCCCAGGCTGATGATGCACCACTCTGCAATCATCAGCCACAAGCCACGCTTCAATAAGAAAATACCCAGCTCTTTTTTTGTCTTGCGCAGACTTTGCAAATAGATCGATGTACCCGACAGGAAAATAAAAACAGGTGCGCAGAAGTGAGTAATCCATCGGGTAAGAAACAGGATACCGGTTGTTGTCGAAAGATCCAGCGGATCACCGGTATTTGCCCCGATGTGAAAATAGTCACGAACATGGTCCAGTGCCATAATCACCATCGCGATACCGCGGACAATGTCGATCGATTCAATTCTGTTTTTTGCCGGGATCATCACGCGTGGGGGGTTATCATGAGGCGTACAAGAACGGCTTTTGGCACGACTATTTCAAGATGTTTAACTGCCTAAAGCAGGGGTATAAAGCGGTGTAACCTTTCACTAACCTGGCGGTAATCAATCCCTGTAACATCTGTTCTACTTTGACCGTACTACTACTATCCACACCCGATAACCATGCTAAAAAACTACTTCCTGATCGCCTGGCGCAGCCTCGTTAAAAACAGCACGTTTTACTTTGTAAATATCTTCGGCCTATCGGTGGGTATTGCCTGCTGCCTGTTAATCAGCTCGTATGTATATTCCGAGCTCACATATGATACATACCCGGAACATGCAAAAGATATTTACCGCGTTGAGCTTCATGTGCTGGGCAATGGTTCGTGGGTTGATTATCCGCATACTGATTATGGAGTCGGGCCGGGCATCGCACAAACCTACCCGGAAGTTGTTTCTTATGCTCGGCTA
>CAZHQP010000075.1:0-10381 GCA_964534735.1 uncultured Roseivirgaceae bacterium | reverse complement strand
TTACCGACATAGGCTTTCCGTGCTATCATGTAACGCAGCACTTCGCGCAATGTCATGCGGCATTCATGGAAAGCAATTATGATGAGCACATGCTTGAGCTCGGGCCTTATCCCATGCATCTCAAGAACCGGATCCGCGGTGGCAAAGGTCACTTATCGAACCGGCAGGCGTTAAAGCTTTTTCTCGACCATCGACCGGTATTTATGACGCACTTATTCCTGTCGCACTTGTCGCGGAATAATAACTCACCGGATATTGTGGAAGAGCTTTTCAGCGGAGTTGCCCATGCAACAACCATTACGGTACTCTCCCGTGAACGTGAATCAGCATTGCACCTGATTGAAAATAACCTGGGTATTCGAAGCAAACCTGTCAGGCCTCCCGGGCATTTTTCACAAATCCAGCTCTCACTCTTCAAATAGCGTGTAGAAACTGTGCGCTGATTTGGGTACCAAGCAGTACAAATTCTTTAAAATCTGATGTTTTCTGTGCTGGCATGGTTTTGATCTTGTTGTGCCAAACAGCATTGCATGAACATTCTGAATCCGCGTGAATATCAAAAAGAAGTAAGCGAAACCAACGCCAATCATTCAGTTTGGATTGGAACCTATAGTATCCTGGCCATTGGATTTTTCTTTCTCTACTTCCTGTTAACTAAAAATGTTTTCCACGCATTAAATAGTTATCCGGAATTGTTAAAACATTCCAGAAACATTTCACTTGTGGCCGGTGTGGCATGTATTATCCTGATGCTTTCCCGTTTTGTTGAACGCACGATAACCAGACGACAACATACCCTTACGGCAAGGTATAATCTGATTCGATTAATACGATTGATCGCGGTGATCACGATCATTTTGGCAGGCGCCTCTATACTCTTTGATAATTTTTATACAGCTGCAGTGTCGTTAGGGCTTATTTCATTGCTTGTTGGGTTCGCGCTTCAAACTCCCATCACCTCATTGATAGGTTGGTTATACATTGTCATCCGAACACCGTATCGTGTTGGTGACCGCATTCAGATTGAGTCGTTCAACGGTGACATCGTTGAGATTAATTATCTTGATACAACCCTTTGGGAATTCAAAGGTGATTACCTGACAAATGATCTTCCCACCGGCCGGTTGATCCGTTTTCCAAATAGCCTGGTATTGCAATCTGCTGTGTTCAATTATTCATGGACGAAATTTCCATACCTGTGGAATGAAATTCCATTTCACATTGCATATGAAAGCGATATGAAGTATGTGGAAGAAACCATCAAGCGGATTACTAAAGCAGAGCTTGATCAGGATATGGACGAGAAAATTGAAAGCCTGAAAGAATACATGAAGAACACACCCATCGGAGACGTAGACATTAAAGAGTATCCGTTTGTTTCATTTCGCACCAACGCAAATACGTGGGTGGAGGCGATGGTAACGTATCTTGTCAAACCAAAGAAGGCCACAGATACCCGAACGCGGATTATTAAAAAAGTAATAGCCGAGCTCCTGAAAGAGCCCGACCGGGTAATGTTCCCTAAAAGCAATGCGCGTTAATCAGCTAACCGAAACAGTTAGTGATTTCTCATTTTATCGATTGATGTTTCAAGCACTTTGCTGAGCTTATCAATGGCTCCGCTGATGGCATCATCCACATTGGATGCTGTATTTTTTACAGCCACAGGACTTTTCCCTTTCAATTTTGTTTCGATCAGGCAACGTTTATCATCATCTCCGCCTTTCTCACCATTTTCATCACTCAGGTGTATCTCCACACGCGTAACATGCTCGGCAAAACGATCGAGCTCAGATTCCACCATGGATTTGCAGTATTCAATTAAGCGTTCGCTGTTTTTGATATTCTTATCGGTATTAACTTCAACTAGCATAATTCTATAATTTGATTTGTAAAGTAAGAAGTCTGAGTACAAACTTCAAACCATTGTTAACTTATTGGTTCTGATAGTATTGCACAGGCGCATGGATCTTTCCTGTGGATTTCCAATACCACACGAGTAAAAATCCTACCAGTGCCCCGCCTACGTGTGCAAAGTGCGCAATGCCTCCGCCAAAAATAGAAAAGCCGGTAACGCCTGAGAACAAATCAATTCCGATCAGAACGGGGATAAAAAACTTAGCCGGAATGGGTACGGGCAGGAAAATCAGTGCAAGCTTTGAATTTGGGAAAGACATTCCGAATGCAACCAATATTCCATAGATCGCTCCGGATGCACCCACTGCTGGGCTATCGAAAATTGCATAGATTTTAGTTAATTTTTCATTTAACGCCTGATCTAATGCTTTTGCTTCGAGGATGGTTTGATTTGAATTAGCCGGAAGTATGTCCGCTGCATTATAGGTCCCGGTTAATAGTATCTTTTGAAGATCATTCGCTGAGACACCCATTGACAAGATCTCGTTATGTAAAGCATTGAATTGAAAATAATTCACCAAAAGATAAATCAGTCCCGCCCCTATACCTGAAGCAAAATAAAATGTCAGAAATCTCTTCTTTCCCCATATAGTTTCAATCGGAGATCCGAAAGCCCAAAGTCCATACATGTTCAGGAGTATATGCATGATTCCGCCATGCAAAAACATACTTGTGATTACCTGCCAATATTGAAAATTTTGATTTTCAGGAAACCACAGTGCGAGAAGATCAAACATGGGCTTCTCTACATTGGGTATCAACCCGATGACAAAAACGATAACGTTAGCAATAATCAGCGCTCTTACTGCGCCCGGTATTTTGTTCATGTAAGCTCGAATCAATTAGAGAAAAACAGAATGACTAAGGCAATTACTGAGATAGTCAGTCCTGCGATAAAAAGCCAAAAGGCAATCGGGTTTGCCCTGCTGCCCGGATTTAATTTTTTTCCCCTGCTCCAAAGAAATAGCCCGATCAGACCAACGGGATATGAAATTAACAGGTTAGCAAAGTAAACCCACAACCAGCTTGTACACAGAAACCATGTGCCGCAAATAATTGAAAAAAGATAATAAAGCTTTGCGTTTGATTTTCCTTCCATACTTACTTTTCAAGAATTGCTGTTACACCTTGTCCGCCCGCTGCGCATACGGAGATGAATCCGCGGCCGGATCCTTTTTGATGAAGCAATTTAGCCATTGTTGCAAGAACCCGTCCGCCTGTTGCCGCAAAGGGATGTCCTGCAGCTAAGCTACTTCCATTAACATTTAACTTGTTTCTATCAATTGTTCCTAAAGCCTCCACACCAAACAACTGACTAAGCTGATCGCTTTCCCAAATCTTTAATGTTGCGAGTACTTGTGCCGCAAACGCTTCATGTATCTCATAGTAATCAAAATCCTGCAACTTCAGCCCTGCCTTCTTCAACATCCGGTTTGAAGCAGTGATCGGTGCCAGTAACAGATTTTGCTTTGCCTCTACGTATTCAATAGCAGCAAGCTCAGCAAATGTCAGGTACGCTAATATGGGAAGATTGTGAGCCCGCGCCCAATCTTCACTTGCCAATAAAATACAGGAAGCGCCATCCGTAAGCGGTGATGAATTACCAGCCGTTAATGAGCCCTGCAGTTTATCAAAAGCCGGTTTCAATTTCGCTAGTTTTTCAAGACTGCTATCACTTCGCAGATTGTTGTCGCGACTTAATCCTTCATACGGTGTGAGCATGTCTGTGAAAAATCCTGAATCATAAGCTTTCGCCATCTTTTGATGGCTATCTAATGCAAACGAATCCTGATCTTGCCGGGAGATACCATAATGTTTAGCAGTGATCTCTGTATGCCCGCCCATAGATAAACCTGTACGCGGTTCAACATTAGCGGGAGCAATCGGTGCAAGTTGTCCGGGTCGGATCTTTAAAAACTGCCCGAGCTTTGCTCCGAACGTTTTCGCACGGTTGGCAGCCAGCAAGATTTTTCTCAGCTTCTCTCCGATAACTAAAGGAACGTTACTGGTTGAATCCACTCCACCCGCTATACCCACATCAATTTGCCCGAGTGCAATTTTATTCGCGATATAGATCGCAGTTTCAATTCCGGTATCGCACGCTTGCTGAAGATCGCAGGCCGGAGTGCGCGGATCAAGCGAAGTGCTCATCACACTTTCGCGCGTGAGATTAAATTCCCAGCTATGCTTGATCACCGCTCCGCAGGCAACCTCACCTAATAATTCACCTTTCAGGTTGTATCGGACGATTAATCCATTCAGGGCAGCTACCAGCATGTCCTGGTTACTGGCTCTTGCATAGGCAGTGTTCTGACGGGCAAATGGAATCCGGTTGTAGCCAACGATGGCAACCTTTCTTACAGCGGGAGTTTCAAGCATATGTAAAGCTAACAGGTTTATTGAACAGAATATTCATGCTCATACCATGAATTGCCATCGATTTAATTCTGTGAATAGCAGTAATGTCCATATTCTTCCTCTAATTCCTGAGCAATCAAGGCTTTACCGATTATTAATCGTACTTTTGCACTTTGGAAATACGGACAGTGCAACGTCATCCCTTTAACCGGTCGGCATCGGTTTCACCCGGGATCTCCTCGCAATGACGTTGCTCCTGTAACTTTTTAATTTTTTAACATTTATGAAAACTTTTCAATCACTTGGTTTATCCAAGGGGTTAGCGGATGCTGTGCAATTAATCGGCTTCGAAACACCCACACCTATCCAGGAGAAAGCTATTCCAATGCTTCTAACGGGTAATAAAGACTTTATTGGCCTCGCACAAACCGGAACGGGTAAGACTGCAGCTTTTGGTCTGCCGTTACTTGACCTGGTTGATGACAACTCTAAAGAAACACAAGCGTTGGTACTTGCCCCAACCCGTGAACTGGGCTTACAGATCGTTAGCGATCTTGAGAATTTCAGCGAACGCTTTAAGAAACTAAACATTACTGCCGTTTATGGCGGTGCCAGCATCAGCGAACAGATCCGAAAGGTGAAACGTGGTGCACAGATCATTGTGGCGACCCCCGGTCGTCTGATCGACTTGTTAGGCAAGAAAGCCGTCAACCTTTCTACCATTAAATATGTGGTACTGGATGAGGCGGATGAGATGCTCAACATGGGCTTCAAGGAAGATATCGATGAGATTCTCTCCACTACGCCCGATACAAAAATCACATGGCTATTTTCAGCTACTATGCCGAAAGAAGTTCGTGCGATAGCCAAGAATTATATGACCGATCCGGAAGAACTTACTGTCGGTGAGAAAAATACCGGTAACGCGAATATCGAACACCAATATGTGGTAACTCAGGAGCGTGACAAATACAGCGCACTGAAAAGGATACTGGACTACAATCCAGAGATTTTCGGATTGATCTTCTGCCGGACCCGGATCGACACACAGCGTATTGCTGAAAGTCTTATGAAGGACGGGTACAATGCCGATGCTCTTCACGGGGATTTGAACCAGGCCCAACGTGACCGGGTAATGATGAAATTCAGAAACCGTTCACTCCAAATCCTGGTGGCAACCGATGTGGCTGCCCGCGGAATTGATGTCGATAACATCACGCACGTAATTCACCTGAACATTCCGGATGAGATGGAGTTTTATACGCACCGAAGCGGACGTACTGCCCGTGCAGGACGTAAGGGTGTTTCTATCGCGATGGTTAACAACCGTGAGACCGGCAAGCTGAAGCAAATCGAGAAAATCCTCAAGACAACTTTTGTGAAGATCCCGGTTCCCACCGGTCCTGAAGTTTGTCAAAAGCAGCTTCTTGCGTTAATGCACAAGGTTCATGAAGTGAAGGTAAATGAGTCTGAAATTGCAGCCTTCTTACCAGCTGTGTATGAGGAACTTAAAGATCTTGATAAGAATGAATTAATCAAGCGTTTTGCATCGCTTGAGTTTAACCGATTCCTTGAATATTACCGCAATGCGCCTGATCTGAACGCAGATTCAAAAGGCAGCAATCGTGAAGTTGGCGGAGCAGAGCGGTACTCAACAGGCGATCGCTATTTTATCAACCTCGGTAAGATGGATGAATTGGATGTCCCTACGCTACTCGAGCTGTTGGATGATTGCTGTGGCATCACCAAAAAGAACGTTGGCAAGATCGACCTGAAAGGTGCATACTCGTTCTTTGAGATTGATAAAGAGAAGAGCGCAGACGTGATCAAGGGATTCCAGGGAATGGAGTTCGCAGGAAGAGTTGTGCGTGTTGAGCTTACCGAACAAACCGGAGGCGGTGGCGGACGCAGTCGCGAGCGAAGCGGCCGCAGTGAAGGCGGATCCCGTGAGCGTGGCGGAAGAAGTGAAGGTGGTTCCGATAGCTATCGGAATCGCGAGCGTAGTGTTAGCGGGCAGCGTTCAGGAGGTTACGGAAACCGGGACGGCAGCGGATCGCGTGAACGTAACCGCGGTGCAGGAAGCTCCGGAAGCAGTAATCGTCCGGGTAACTTTGAACGCAGAGGCGGCAGCGACAGAAAGAAACGTTATTAACGCTGGCATAAATACCTAAGTAACATGCCGTTGATTAAAAAAATCAGCGGCATGTTTGTTTAGAGGCATTTATTATTGCGTAATTTTCCGACACAATTATAAACCCACTTATGGCAAAGAAAGTTAAAAAGGCAGCTAAGAAAACTGTGAAGGCTGCAAAGAAGTCGGTGAAGAAAGCCGCAAAGAAAGTAGTTAAGAAAGTAAAGAAAGCAGCTAAGACAGCATCGAAAACTGTTAAGAAGGTTGCCACAAAAGCAAAGAAGAAAGTAGCGAAGGCAACCAAGCCAAAAGCAACACCTGTTGTGGAAAAAGTTCAACAGCCGGTAGCTCCAATGCCGTCTTTGTTTGGTGATTATCCTTCAAGCAACTAAGCTTAACAAGATACATTGTTACAAAAAGCCCCGTTTTTACGGGGCTTTTTGATTTTTAGACTTTCATAAATCTTCAGCGCTTATCAGCCTGGTGAAGTTGGTACACGTGGTTTCATAATTGCATTAGGCTGATCACAACATAAAACTTAAATGCTATGGCTAAGAAAATGGCAAAGAAAAAAGCAGCTAAGAAGAAAGTATCAGCTGCCAAAAAAACAGTAAAGAAAGCCGTCAAAAAAGCGGTTAAAAAAGGAAAAACTACAGCTAAAAAAGTGGCTGCTAAGGGCAGGTCAACTGCAAAAAAAAGCGTTACAAAAGGCAGATCAGCAGCGAAAAAAGTAGTTCGTAAGGCTAAATCAGCTGCAAAGAAAGCCGTTAGAAGAGCTAAGCCTTCATTTCAGCGCGTAGCTAAAAAAGCTAAGCAAACCGCACAGGCAGCGGTTGGCGTTGTAGCGGCTAATGTAACCAATGCTAAAAATGCTGTGGTTGAAAAGGCAACCGAACTAAAGGAAACTGTAGAGAACAAAGCGGTTGAGGTTCGTGAGAACCTGTTTCCGGGCAACTAGTTTATAGCTAACAATCTTAAAACGTCATGCTGAAGTTTACGGAAGCATCCCCAATTAGGTATACTGAATCAGGGGATCCTTCGCGTTGCTCAGGATGACGTTTCTTTTTAAAGATGCATTAAACCGTTTTCGGGGTACTTCCCTTCTATCTGCCGGAAGAAATCAAGAATCTTTTTAAAGTCTGCCTGCTCATTATGGGTCACGTTGAAAGGGGGTGAGATAATTGCCTGCTTGTGTTTATAATCAAACGCTACCATGATGATGGGAACTTGTGCCTTTCGCGCAATGTTATAAAAGCCGGTCTTCAACTTATCAACTCTTTGACGGGTGCCTTCAGGCGATAATGCCATCGCAAACTCTTCATGCTGATCAAATATCTTCACGACCTGGTCTACCAGATTATGACTTGAGGTCCTGTCAACCGGGTAGCCACCCAGCCAACGGAAGAAAAAACCAACAGGCGGCTTGAAGAGCTGATGCTTACCGAGGTATTTTGCCTGTTCGAGATGAAGCGCTTTACGGAACAACAACCCGATCACAAAATCCCATCCGCTGGTATGCGGAGCCACGATCACAACATACTTTTTAAGGTCTTTCGGAAAAATACCTATCGATTTCCAGCCCATCAACCCTAAAATGAATTTGCTAATCAAGCGCATCCTGAATAAATATTTTTAACTCAGGTAAAGTTAATATTTGCCGGATTTTGTCCGAAAATCAGATCAAAATGCTTTTGAATTTGTCAGGCGAAGCCAGCGCATGCGAGATACCTTTACTCACCGACTTCAACGGAGTTGGATCGAGGTTTACCTGGAGCTTAATGCTGCGCTCAAATCGGTCTTTGATACCACGAAACATAGAGCCTCCACCTGTCAGGTGAATCCCGCTTTCGTAGATGTCGGCCGCGAGTTCAGGTGGGCAGGTTTCCAATGTTTGAATAATAGCCGTTTCAATTTGGGCGATTGACTTCTCAAGAATATGAGCCACCTCCGAATGATCAATCTTTCTGGTCACCGGAATACCGGTGATCAGGTCCTTCCCTTTTACCAGCATCGCCTGAGGCGGATCGATAAGTTTATCTGTCACCGCTCCTACCTGGATTTTTACCTGCTCGGCTGTCTTCAGTCCAATCGCCATGTTATAGTTCTTGCGGAAATGATCCTGGATGTTCTCATCAAACGTATCGCCCGCGACCTTGATGGATTGAAAGGCGGCAATCCCTGACAAAGAGATCACAACTATTTCGGTGATTCCTCCGCCTATATCAATCACCAGCTTGCCTTGTGGTTCACGGATCGCTAATCCCATACCCAATGCTGCTGCCAGCGGTTCATACAACAAATGTGACTTCTTTGAATTAATTTGTTCAAGGGCATCCCGCAACGCTCTGCGCTCAACTTCAGTTGTATTATAGGGAACACCTGAAATCACATGATCAAACCCTGAGAGGAAACTTCGTTTCTTGTAAACCTGCTTTACCATCTCCTGGATCATGCGCGTGGCCGACTCATAATCAGCGATTACACCGCCTTTCAAAGGTTTCACCGGCATCAGCTCTTCATGCGTTTTCTCGAACATTGCATACGCGTTGTCGCCAACCGCCTTTACATTTTTAGCCGTATTAAAAACAATGTACGAGGGCTGAGAAAGCAGTGTACCCGACTCATCGGAGATAATCGTATTGTTGTTCCCCAGGTCAATTGCAAAACTGTGATTATGAAAGAGTTTGAACATGATGATCAAAAGTAAAACAAAAGCCCGACTAGCCTAAAATCCGGCAAAAAAACTTTCCACAGGCGCTTTTTACATCCGGCAAAGCGGTAACTTTCATGCCCCGTTACTATGTTCAAAACTTCATTATTAAGGTCGTTGACCGACTTGCAAAAGGAAAAGCAGCACGATTACCGAAATGTGGTGATTACGCAGATCCTGATTGTAACGCTTGGGCTAACGTTATCGGGGCCCGTACTTGAAAACAGCACCTCTTCAATCTCCAAGCTAATCATCGTAATATTCTTTGGATTCGGAACAGTTTATAACTTCCTGTTGTGGGATTTGCTCAGGAATTTTACCAAAAGCCGCTTCCTGATCATAACTATATTTTGCGTACTGATCGGCATGATCATCTACGGCATGCTTACAGAATTTCCGTATTATAAATTTCTTGACATTGACAGACGCACTACTCTGCTTATCATTCACGGCTCATTGTTTCCGATTGAGATCACTATCATTGCATTTGCCATACGCGACATCTTTATGGATGATTACTTCACACCCGACAAGCTTTGGGGCGCAGCGGCCGTGTTTCTGATGGTGGGAATTTCATTTGGCAGCTTATATGATCTGATCTGTACGATCATTCCGGGTGGATTAAACCCAAACCTTGAGCTTGGCTTCCCGACTTATTCTGAATGTATCAACTACAGCTTTTGTGTGATTGGCGGGGTCGAAACCGGCCAGCCCGAAGCCATCAAGATCATTCGGAACATAAGCGTTCTGGAGGCCGTGTGGAGTACGTTATTTACTGTGCTGATTATTGGTAAATTGCTCGGGCTTCCGAAACCTCCTGAAGAAAACAACCCTAAATCTTAATCTGAATATTTATGAATAACCGCAGAATTGTCCCTTTTATTGTCGTGGGCGTTATTGCCCTCATTGTATTATTTGCAGTATCATCCAGTCTTTTCTACACGATCGAAGCTACCCAACGAGCAGTCATATTCTACAAATTCGGAGAAGGGCTTGAGAAGGATAACGTTATTCAGCCTGGCTTTCATACCAAAGCTCCCTGGAACGAAGTCTATGTATACGAAGTACAGGAAAAATCCCGTGACGAGGATATGGACATTCTGGACAAGAATGGGCTGTCCATTCACGTAGACGTAACAGTCAGGTTTAATCCTATGCCTGATAAAATTGGCTATATCTACGAAAAGTTTAATACAGACTATATCAACGTACTCGTGGTTCCGGAGATTCGATCAGCAGTTCGTCAGGTAATGGGCCGGTATACC
>CAZHQP010000074.1:0-10453 GCA_964534735.1 uncultured Roseivirgaceae bacterium | reverse complement strand
CAAAAGCAGGAAAAGACTTTTATAAATTTTCATATTAGAATTTTTTCTGTTTATAATTTTCAATGATGCTGTTGGCGCACTCGCCTGTTTTGACACATACATAAAGTGAAACATTTCTTTTTTCTTTCTGTAACACCTCTGCAACGGATGTAGAGTTTAATGTCATAGGTTTTGCCAGTGGCACTCTTTTGTAAATACTGTCAACCGGGGAGAACTGTTCAGTTCTAAGAGAGGACTGCTCAAATCCAAAAGCAACTACAAGTATTAAAGAAGCAGCAACCATAGAGTATTTAATAAATAAGCTGTTAAGCCACGGAGGTGTTTGCTTTTCCTGTTTAGCAATGGCCTGCATAATATTACTCGTGAGCCGCGCATGATTTGCCAGCTGCGGTTTGTTTTCGCCTACTGCATTTACAACTGACTGATATTTTTGTACTGACGCAAGTAATTTGCGGCACGCTGCACATCGCTTGATATGTTCATCAACCGTTGCTTTCTCAGAAGTATTCAGCTCGCGGTACAGATAAATCTTTTGTTCAGTTTCTTTGCAATTCATTACAATACTTGTTTATCGGTTGTCTGATAATATGCTTTTAATTTCTCCGTCATCTTTTGCCGGGCGTGAAAGAGGTTGCTCTTTACATTGCCGGACGACATGTTTAAGGCCTCACTCACTTCTTCCGGAGTTAACCCTTCCAGATCACGCAGAATAAAAACTGCCTTTTGTTTCGGTGTCAGCTCTTCGGTGGCTTCATGAATTATTCGTTGCAATTCCTGTTGTTGAAATTCTTTTTCAGGTGTTGAGTGATCCTGTACAAAACCTCCCTTATCAACATCTACTTTATTTTTTCGTTGTCGCCCGTGGCGTGACTTCAGAAAGTCTAAACATCGATTCGTGACAATTTTATACAACCAGGTTGTCAGCTTCACTTCCGGTTTGTACACGTGAAGATTTTTCCAAAGCCGTACAAAAACTTCCTGCGTGATATCTTCCGCTTCGTGTTCATCATTGACAAAACGAAAAGCCACTGCATATACGAAACCCTGATTCATCTGAACAATAACCCGAAAGGCCTGCTGGCTGCCGCTAACAGCTTGCTGGATCAATTCAGGGGTTATCGGCTCAGGCATCGTACACATGATACGACCAAAGTTTGCTGTGGTCAAATGGAATTGAAATTTTATACGATCCGGTTTTGTTGCTTATTTTTAGGCACAATACAATTCTATGGATTTCAGCATCATTTTTAAGTTTTTGAAAGACCTGGCGAAAAATAACGACCGGACATGGTTTGAAAAGAACAAGCCAAAATACCTGGAGGCGAAGGACAATTTCGATCAGTTTGTGGCTAGGCTTTTACACGAACTTACCGACTTTGACCAGTCACTCTCGGGACTTGAGCCTAAAAAGATCACATTCCGAATCTATCGCGATGTGCGTTTCAGTAAAAACAAGCTTCCTTATAAAAGCAATATGAGTGCGGGCATTTCTCCACGTGGTAAAATGGTTGATGAGCCGGGGGTGTACCTGCATATTCAGCCGGGTAACAAAAGCTTTGTTGCAGCAGGCTTGTGGATGCCGCAACCTGAGCCGTTAAGTAAGATTCGCCAGGAGATCGATTATAATGGTGCGGTGCTTACGAAGATCATGACCGACAAAAAATTCAAGAAAATGTATGGCGCGTTTGAAACCGAGTATGCATTAAAGAATGCTCCGAAGGGATATGAGAAAGATCACCCGATGCTGGAATGGCTTAAGCTGAAAAGCTTTGTTGTATCCCATTACTTTACAGACGAGGAGGTTAAGGACAAGAAGTTTTTAAAAACGGTTATCAATACCTATAAAACCGCCAAGCCGTTAAATGACTTTTTAAAAGAAGCCATTGCTTAATTATCCCAATCAAAATAATCGTCTTTCTGCAATTCAAGTTCTTTTTGCTTCTGCTTGCCTTTTGTCTTGAATGCATCTTTCAATTCCTGAACTTCTTTCTTCAGTTCGCTGGCCAGTTTTTTCCGGAAAGCTTCCGTATCGTATTGAACCCGGTAGTTATCGGTTGTGCCGGTGATCTTCAGGAATAATTTCAATTGACCATTATTTTCTTCTAATGCATTGGCAGCTTCAGTAACATCAATTTTCTTTTTATTGCGCAACGGGGTAATTAACCGGTAATCGATGTGCTGATCAAACGTATGTGTTCCACTGATCTGGATAGCGGTAACATTGCTTCGAACCTGCATCTGTGGAATGTAAATGGTTTTCTTTTCGATGTGGATGTCGTTTTTCAGATCGGCAAACCGAAGATGATTTAAGCCTTCGTCATCCAGGTATTTATTCAGGCTTTTAAGCGGTTCAAAATTATTAAGCTCTCCGTTTTTGATAATCATCCCGATATCAGCAATCAGCGTTTCCTGGAACAGCTTCAGCTTCTCACTCAATGTCATTTCCAGGCTTACATCGGCTGTAACCTGACCTTTTAAATGCTTGTCTTCAATAAAGCTCTGATCAAAATTCCTGAACACGTAGAACACGCTATCCAGGTAAATGCCATTTAATTTACCGGACGTGAGGATGTCAATCGCTTTGTGATTTTTTGCATCCACAATTCCCGAGAGGCTTAAGTCACCACCCATGGTTTTAACCTTGATGTTGCGTGAAACGGCAACTTCATCTTTTACCAGCAGGTCCCCTTTTAACTTATGGGCGGAGAATCGCTGGTAGCGCAGCGACTGCACATCGCAGTTGAAATTGAGATTTAGATTGGGCGAGATGGTAAAATGATAATCATCCGTTCTGCTTTTTTGTGAGGTGAACCCAACTGCGAAAAGCTGATCGAGGTCAACGAAATTAGATTTCAAGTCGGCTTCAATGCCGATTGGTTGATTTTCAAACAATAAAAAAGTAATGATGTTTTTAAAGAAGCCGTTAAAAACAAAATCACTGTTACCCGCTTTCAGCGAAACATTGCTGAGAGCAAGATCATTGTTGGTGAATTGCAACGAACCATTGAGATCCTGAACAGGCAGCTTGCTTTCGCCATACAGGAAATTCAGATGTTGCATTTCAATTGTTCCATTGGTGGAGGCTTTTTGAGCAGTGCTCCGGTCTTTAAGCCAGGATAGTTTGCCTTCAAAGGAAAAATCAGTTAACAGTGAGCCTGTCAGTTCTTTAATATTTTGTACAGGATAAAATCCAATCAGCGAAGCTGCATCAACCTTGCCCTTGAATTTCAGGATCACGTCCGAATCAATAAAATCCTGAATGACCAGGTTAGCTTCGAAGGCTTCTCCGTTGAGTGTACCGGTAACGTTTTTTAAAACAAGCGAAGCTTTATGCAAATCGGTAAGGTTGGTGCTGGCAAATGATCCTTCGAGGTTGGCATCTTTAATTTGTGCTTTTGTATCGGGATGAAAGATCGTGGCCTCGCGCAAGCCAAACTCAACCGTTAGCCCGGGATTTTTTGTTGTAGTGATTGGTCCTTTTAGTACAGCTGAAAAATAGGTTTCACCTTTGCTTTGGTATTGTGTGAACTGCTCAGAAACAGTCTCGGGCAATAATGAAAGAATGGTTTGAATGTTTGTATCCTTACCGTCTACGGTAAGATCAATCAATGGTGTCTTTGCCCAATCGTATGTTCCTTTTACAGCAAACTCAGATCCTTTAAGTGTTAAAAAAGAAGGCTCAATTGTCAATCTTTCTTTACCATCATCGTAAATAAGATCCGCTTTGATATCAAACGATTTTCCCTCCAGTAGCGAGCTTTTATTAACAGCAATCTTTTTTGTTGTGAGTTGGCCGTCTGCTTCAATGGAATACACATCGCCTACGGAATGAATTGAGGCCGATAATTTTTCGCTGCTGAAGATCAGGTCCTCATCGATTGATTTATCCACATACCGGACGAGCGCATTTTTGAGCAGCACATTCTTCAACTCAAAGCCTACTTCACCGTCACCGGATTTTGTTTTCTTGTTCTCTTTTAAGATTGTGTAATTGTTAGCCCCGTCTTCATCGATCTTGAGTGTTGTTTCACTGTTTTCAACCGATAGGCCTTTAACATTATATTGCCCTCGGTAAACCTCCCAGGCGTTCAACTGGAATGAAATGCGATCAGCCGTAAGCAACGGGTATTGGCCGGGATGGCTATCCTCTACATACACACTGTCGAGTACGATGGACAGCTGGGGAAAATTGCTGAAGACCGACACATCAAATTTGGCAATCTTGACTTTGGTGTTGAGGTCTTTGTTGGCCGCCTCAATGAAGTTGCGGATGATCTTGTCCTTGAACAAAAACACCGAAAGCACCAGTGAAATGACAATCACCAGCATGCCCAGCCCGGTATACAGGAATATTTTTTTAAGGATCCTCAAGTTTAAAAAATGGCTCAGTCAAAGATACGTGGACAAAATGTGAACCAATAATTACCCCTTGTTATTGTGTATCAGAAAGAAACGATTTAAAGCATTTTTTGCAGGGTTTTTTGTATAAAAAGAAATCTCTGTTACATTTGCACTCCCAAAACACGGGAGCTTAGCTCAGCTGGTTCAGAGCATCTGCCTTACAAGCAGAGGGTCGGGGGTTCGAACCCCTCAGCTCCCACAAAAACCTCAGAGGAATCTGAGGTTTTTTTATTTTAGAGTCTGCCAATTCATGCTCACTATTACCTTAGCTAAACAACATTTCCCTATGAAAAAACTGTTTTTACTGGTAATTACGGTGTGCATCGCCAGCCTGGTTAGTGCGCAGGCAATCAAGCCTGCCGATAGCGTATACCTTGTAACGTATACCACGGGTTCATTGTGGGATAAGGCTAAACAAACAAATGACCAGCCTTTTTTTAAAGAGCATTCTGCAACCCTCAGCAAGCTGAGAAAAGAAGGTGTTATCACTGCCGGTGCCCGATATGCCGATAAAGGAATAATTTTTATCAAGGCCGAATCAATAAGGGCCGCACGGGAGCTTATATTAAATGATCCGGCTATTGTTAACAAACTGTTTGCAGCTGACATACAAAAGCTTTCCGTGTTTTATGAGGGCTGTATTGAAAAGGTAAAAAATAATTAAGAGAGATGACCCTCGACATGATCCGTGAAATTGCTTCGAAGCTTCCGCACGTTACGGAGGACATCAAGTGGGGAAATGATCTTTGCTTTTGTATTGCAGAGAAAATGTTTTGCGTTACCGGGTTAGAAGAAGGGCCTGCAAAGGTTTCCCTGAAAGTGACCGATGAAGAATTTGATGACCTGATCGAACGTACAGGTTTTACACCGGCACCCTATATGGCGCGTAACAAATGGGTGCTGATCGATTCGTCTTCCAAAATCTCTAAAAAAGAGTTGAGTCATTTTATTCGGCAGTCCTACAACCTGGTGAAAGCAAAGCTTCCAAAAAAATTGCAGTCGAAGCTTAGTTAAGGTCTGCAGTTTTATACAATTCCATTGTTTCCATAAAATTCATTTTTCGGCTGAAAGCCTTAAGGCAGGTGATCAGGCGTTTTGTTTTTGTGTGAACTGATTTTGCATCATCAACCCATTTGCTAAAATAATATTGATTGTAGGGCGGGAGCGACTTGAAAAATTTCAAGGCCTCCGGGTCATCATGAAGACATTCCAGCAAGTCTTTTGAAAGGGTGAGCTTACGTTCATCCAGCTTAATGGAAACGTTGAGCTTGTCACCGGCTTTTTTACCGGTTGCTTTCCGGATGCCTGCGTTGATAGGTAACATAAACAAGTTGCCTTTAACCGGAAGTAGAGATGTTTTCTGGATCGGATGATTGTCGAGTGTGCCTTTTATACGGAACGATGTTCGGGTGCCTGGTTTGAGTTGCTCAGTATATTTTTTTGGAATGATGATATAGCTCCAGGCATTACTGGATGACTTTGAAATTGTGGCTGTAAACGTTACCATGGTTAAAAATACACAAGCGTCCTCACACAGAAAATATTGTATCAACAACTATTGTTGGTACTTTTGCGTAGAGCATAATCCCATGTCACTGGAAAACGATATCCAACAGGAGAAATTTGATAACGAGCATCACAAGATGGCCGTGAACATTTTGTTTACCGGAAGCTGGCTGCATAACCTGAACGCACTTCGCTTTAAGCCATTTGACATTACTCCTGAACAATACAATGTGCTGCGCATTTTGCGGGGTAGTCATCCAAAGCAATTAATGCTGGCCGAGATCACTTCCCGCATGCTCGATAAAAGCAGTAATGCAACGCGTTTAGTTGAAAAGCTTCGGCAAAAAGGACTGGTGAAACGTGAGATTTGTGCCGACAATCGCAGGCAGGTGGATATTATCATTACGGATAAAGGTCTTGCGTTGCTAACTAAAATCGACAAGACTTCTGAAGACTGGCTTAAAAACCTGAAAGCCATAACTAAACAGGAAGCTCAGGAATTGAACCGAATCCTGGATAAACTCAGAAAGTAAATCCTCCAAAATCAACTCAGAAAGGAATTTTTGTATTAATTGTTGTATATACAATAATTGTTGTAACTTTAATCTGGAAGCAAGCGTTAAACACTTTAAAAGCACTTAAATCAATAGTTATATGAAAACCGTAATCCATAAAGCCGAAACCCGTGGTCATGCAAATCATGGCTGGCTTAACTCATACCATACCTTTAGCTTTGCAGGCTATCATGATCCTTCACGTGTAAACTTCGGGGCGCTGCGCGTGCTGAACGATGACATCGTTGCCGGAGGAAGAGGCTTTGGTCAGCATCCGCACGATAACATGGAGATCATTTCCATTCCGTTAAAAGGTGAGCTGGAGCATGGCGACAATACCGGTGGGCATGGAATTATTAAATCAGGCGAAGTGCAGATCATGAGCGCAGGCTCCGGCATTGCGCACAGTGAAAAGAATGCCTCATCAACTGAAGCGGTAAACTTTTTACAGATCTGGGTTTTTCCGAAAGTGAGAAACATTCAGCCGCGCTATGATCAGAAATTGTTTCCGGCTGAAGAGCGCATCAATAAATTTCAAACCGTTGTTTCTCCGATAAAGGATGGCAACGGACTTTGGATTAACCAGGATGCATGGTTTTCTTTGGGAAAATTGCATAACGGGTTCTCAACTGAATACAGCTTGAACAATAAAACCAATGGTGTTTATGCCTTTGTTATTGAAGGCGATGTAACGATCAACGGCCAGAAGCTGAACAAACGTGACGGCCTGGGTGTTTGGGATACAGATAAGCTTTCGATTGCTGCCGACAGCGAAGCGGAAGTTTTATTAATGGAAGTGCCGATGAATTAATATGAAAACAAGAACAGCATCACATGTATTATACGGAGAGGTTGTGAGCATGGGCGGAATGCCGATTCGCCAGCCGTTCCCAACAAACAACGTTGAGCAGATCGATCCGTTTTTATTGCTGCACCATCATAAAACAACTGCGGGAGAGCCGTTTGAAGGCGTTGGTGCGCATCCGCACCGTGGGTTTTCTCCGGTGTCATTTATTTTCGAAGGCGCGCTTCGCCATCAGGACAGCCGTGGTAACGACAGCGTAATCTCAGCGGGTGGAATTCAATGGATGAATGCCGGCATGGGAATCATTCACAGCGAGCGTCCGGTTAACCCGGATGAAAACCTGGAGTTGATCCAGCTTTGGATCAATACTCCTGCTGCGCATAAGATGGATCAGCCGGTTTACATTCCTGTAAAGGCTGAAGAAGCGGGATCATTTAAAAGCGAAGATGGATTGGTATCCGTAAGTGTATTTGCAGGAGAGCTTCTCGGAACAAAAGGAAAAGTGCAGGCATTGAGTGCAATTAATGCGGCAACATTGGTGTTGAAGAAAGGCGGAAAGGTTTCTGTGCCAATCCCAACTGATCACAATGCCTTTATTTATTTGCTTGACGGATCAATCAAGCTTGATGGCTACGGATTGGTTGAAGAGAAAAATGCTGTTGTCTTGAAAAATGACGGGGATGGTATCATGATTGAGGCCACTGAAAATACGCGTATCTTGTTTATGACAGGCAAACCGCTCAATGAAAAAGTTGTATCCTACGGTCCGTTTGTCATGAATTCGCAAACGCAGATCATGGAAGCAATGCGTGATTATCAGATGGGGAAAATGGGCATGTTGATTGAATCATAACAAAATTATTTATGGTAACAGCAATCATTGGAAGAGACAAGTATCGGACTGAGATTACCACCGAAAACAAAACATTCCATGCCGATGAACCGCAGGAATTGGGAGGAGCAGATTCGGCTCCTTCACCACCGGAGTATTTAATGAGTGCGCTCGCTTCGTGCACTGCCATCACGCTTCGTATGTATGCCGACCGTAAAAAGCTTGACGTAAGCAAAATAAAAGCCCAGGTTACATACGCGAAGGAAGAATTTAAAAGCGTGTTTACGGTTGAGGTTTCATATGAAGGCAAAATGGAAGCTGAGCAGGAAAAGCGTTTCCTCGAAATCGCCAAGATGTGCCCGGTGCATAAAATATTGAATAGTCCGATAGAGCTTGAAACTAAATTATCGATCTATTGATTAACTTGATAGCGTGAAAGACATCACGAAAACATATTCAAACGGAGAAGTTACCATTGTGTGGAAACCTGCTCAGTGTATTCATTCCGGAATCTGCTTCCGGGGATTGGGCGAAGTTTTTGATCCGCGCAAGCGACCCTGGATTACGCCAGAAGGTTCGAACACAGAAAACATTATTTTACAGGTTAAAAAATGTCCATCCGGAGCGTTGAGCTATCGGATGAATGCGGAATCGTAACGCCATTCAGGGGATTGAGTTAAATTTTAAAGTGTTACTGCACTTTAATTGTTTTCCGTTCGTATTATTATCTCCCCGTGAAAAAATTCAGGCTAATCGTTGGTTTTTTACTGTTGTCCGCTGCCGGATTTGGTCAGACATTTACGATTAATGGAACTGTAAAAGATAAATCAGGCGAACTCCTGCCCCTGGCTTCTGTATTCTTATTGCCTGATTCCATTGGAACAGCAACTGATTCAAAAGGAAAGTTTTCACTGAATGCCAGAGCTGGAAATAAACAGCTTATTCTTTCATACACGGGTTATCAAAAAATTCAATCTTACTTTGTTCTAACACGCGATACGACAATCAGTCTTACTCCTGAACAGGATGTTTCCGAGCTTAGGGAAGTAACAGTAATTGATAAACGTTACGCTCAATCCGACTGGCTTGAAACCACCCGCAGCGGAACAACAACCCTATCACCGGAAGAAATTAATTCAATACCTGTACTGGGCGGTGAAGCGGATGTAATAAAAGTTCTTCAGCTGTTGCCGGGAACTATTCGCGGTGTGGAAGGAAGCTCGGATTTATTTGTCCGGGGCGGAGCAGCCGATCAGAATCTTGTGCTGCTTGATGATGCACCGATTTATAACACCAGTCATTTGTTTGGATTTCTTTCGGTATTCAGTCCGGAGATTTTACAAAATGTTGAATCGGTTAACGGAGGCTTTCCGGCAAATTATGGCGGAAGACTATCCTCAGTCCTGAATGTCGAGACCATCTCGGATGTTGCGGATAAGACAAATGTTTCCGGGAACATAGGTTTGATCGCTTCGCGGCTTTTTATTGAGCAGCCGATTGTAAAGAACAAAGCCAGTATCTGGGTCACCGGCAGAAGAACGTATATCGACCAGGTTATGAAAGCAATCGGACAAGAGCTGCCGTACTATTTCTATGATCTGAATGCGAAAATTATCTTAACACCTACTGATCGCGATAATATTCAGATTAGCTACTATGGCGGGAAGGACATTTTGGATATTTTCCGCGACCGCGATAATGATGGTGATGGATTTCTGACTACGTACAACTCAGGTAACACGAGTCAAACAATCCGCTGGCAAAGAAAATTATGGAATGGCTGGAACGGGAAGTTTTCATTGCTGCGTACAACCTATAGCTATGATATTCTGAATGAGTTCCAGGCAAATCGTTCGGTTGCTTCTTCTGAAATAGAAGATATTGGCGCAAAAGTATTGCTTAGTAAAAAATTCAACTCAACGGGTTCATCCCTGATCTGGGGTGCAGACTGGACACGGCATAAGGTAAACCCGAGCATCTTTAGTGTTACCGGAACCTTTGCTAATTTCTTCGACAGCTCAACTTCTTCCGGCCGGATAGCAAATGAAGTTGCTTTTCATGGACAGTACGAGTGGAGTCTGAGCAGTCGCTGGATGATTAATGCCGGCTTGCGAACATCCATGGCCTTTATGACGAATAAAAAATACGTTATCCCGGAGCCCCGGATCTCTGCACGCTATAAGATCGGCAAGAACGAAACATTAAAATTCAGCTATTCGCGAATGGCGCAGTATGTTCACCGCATCTCCAATTCAGCGGTTACTTCACCAACTGATATCTGGTACCCGGTTACGGATAGCATTAGGCCTCAGACCTCGCACCAGGTATCCATAGCCTGGCAGCGTATGTTGCCCC